>NZ_JANQDF010000173.1:0-53462 GCF_029891675.1 Anabaenopsis tanganyikae CS-531 | reverse complement strand
AAATCAAGCATAATTTGCTGTCTAATTATTTAATACAGCAACTCAAACGCCCAAGTATTCCTATGTGCTTGGTTTAATTGAAATTGTCCCGTGGCGCGGCTCCCTCCGCTCCCTATTTGTGCCAGTTGCGTAAGTCCTGATGACTATCGACGTTGCTTAGATCACATTGATGTGTTGAAATTTAGTGTTCGTGGATGAAGCCGGAATAAATTTATCAATGTCACGCTTGTTTGCCAGATCCGTAAATGGTGAACGCGCTGTTGGTAGTATTCCTGGAAACAAGGGTGGAAATGTGTCTTTGATTGGTGCTTTGAACCTCGATGGGCTGATTGCATCGATGACTGTACCAGGAAGTACAAATACTGATGTGTTTCTCACTTATGTTACCCAGGTCTTACTTCCTCAGTTGTGGAAAGGGGCAATTGTAGTCATGGATAATCTTAAGGTTCATCATGCCGAGCGTGTCAGAGTTGCTATCGAGTCCGTCGGTGCCAAAGTCAAGTTTTTGCCCCCTTATTCTCCTGATTTATCACCTATCGAACTTTGTTGGTCAAAACTGAAGCAATTTCTTCCGTCTTGTGAGGCTCGTACCCCGGAATCACTCGATAAAGCAATGGCTGAAGCTGTAAATTATGTTACCGAAGATCATGCCTTCGCTTGGTTCAACCACTGTGGTCTATTTAACTGAAAATCGCTGTAAATCTATCTAAAGATAGATGCAAAAGTTTTTAAAGTAAACATTATTGCCAGAATACAAAGATGTCAGTAAAATGTAAAATTTAAAATTATGACAAAAAAATCTCAGATAATTTCCGAAAATCATTCATATTCTTGGCAAAAAACTTACTTGTGTTATCACGGCTATTACTGGTATTATTAATACAACAGTATGATTTACTGATTTTTAAAGATCTTACTTTTGCCGTACTATCTGTTATTTCCTTTAGCTGTGCTAGTCTAGTAGAGCGTTGTGATGATGCGTGGGGTAAACTTGATTCTTTAAACCCTTTTTTCTTCAGCCGAATTAAAAACTCATAGTGGTTAACCTAGTTCGGTGTTCTAAATATTAACAGTTGGGCAATGTGGACAAATAATTTGGCAGGGATAAATTTATGCTTATGCACTCTACTAAATGTGTAATTCCTATTATCAAGTCTCCGAAAGATTATCAAACATATCGGATTAGTCCAGATGATTCTAATCGGTTGGCGATTATTTTTGATTCGATGAATGCTAATACTTCCCTCACTTGCTGCGTAGAAATTTTTGACGCGGGGGGTCAAACACCACCGAATCGTCATCAATGGGCGGTAGAAATGTTTTTTGTGCTCAAGGGGGAAGCCCTAGCAATATGTGATGGTAAGACTGTGGAAATTAAATCCGGGGATAGTTTGTTAGTACCGCCTACTGGAACTCATTTGATTAAGAACACAGGTAAGACTCGGTTGTATACTTTAACTGTGATGGTTCCCAATGAAGATTTTTCCGAATTAATTCGTAGTGGTATTCCCGTTGAGTTAGATGGGGAGGATATGGCGGTGTTAGGGAGAGTAGATGGGTTGATGGGTTATTAAAAAACTGTAGAGATGCTTTTGGGTGAATAAATTTTGCTACCCTTAAGAGTGAGAGAAGCTCAAAGAAGAACAGTTCTATTAGTCAAATCAATAGCAGCGAGTCAAGCAGCCTGTGGTGACAATTGGTTTACTATGGAATAAAGAGGAATAGAGATGGAAACTAAATCAACCGAACCATCTGTAGCACCGACAGAAATTCCCCCGGGGTATCTGAACATCATGGGTTATGTGGATGAGTCAGAGGTTAACGGTCCTGGTCGTCGTGCTGTTGTGTGGGTACAAGGTTGTCCCCGTGAATGCTCTGGTTGTTTTAATCCTGAGTCTTGGTCATTTGAGATTAATCAATTAATTGCTGTTGACACTCTGGCTGAAAACATCCTCAGCAAACCTCAGAATACAGGTGTGACATTTTCTGGTGGAGAACCATTTTGGCAAGCCACCGCATTAACTGCATTAGCCCGTAAGCTCAAAGCAGGGGGATTAAATATCATGTCTTTTACTGGGTTCACCCTTAAACAATTACAGTCGGAATCTGCTCCCCCAGATTCTCAGGCCTTATTAGCAGAACTAGATATCTTGATTGATGGGCCTTTTGTGGAGTCTCTAGCTATCAATTCTCCCACGTCTCTGGTTTCTTCTAGTAATCAAGGGGTTCATGTTTTTAACCCAGAGTTAGCAAACCAGATGACTTGGGCTAGCGACCAGATAGAAATACATATTCTCAAGGATGGTAGCCGGATTGTGACTGGTTATCAAGGCGGTTTGAGCAAATAATTATCATCAAGACGGAGACGTTCATGGGAACGTCTCCACAAGGAGTAGTTAATTTTGTATTAACCGGTAACTTGAGATTCTACAACACCGATGGGACAAGTAACATTTGTCCCCCCTAGACCACAATAACCATTGGGGTTTTTGGCGAGATACTGTTGATGATAGGCTTCTGCGTAGTAAAATTCAGGGGCATCTAAGATTTCTGTGGTAATCGTACCATAACCTGCTTTGTTGAGAGCTTGTTGATAAGCTTCCCTGGATGTTTCTGCTAGTTGCTTCTGCTGTGGGGAATAAACGTAAATTCCCGAACGGTATTGAGTACCAGTGTCGTTACCTTGGCGCATTCCTTGGGTGGGGTTATGGCTTTCCCAAAAGACTTTGAGTAATTGAGTGTAACTAATCACCTTGGGGTCAAAGACAACCAATACGACCTCGTTGTGACCAGTCATTCCTGTGCACACTTCATGATAAGTGGGGTTAGGGGTGCTACCCGCAGCATAACCCACGGCGGTTGTGTAGACTCCTGGAAGTTGCCAAAATTTGCGTTCTGCACCCCAAAAACAGCCTAAGCCAAAGATTGCTGTTTCCAATCCGGCGGGAAAAGGAGGTTTGAGGGGATTGTGATTCACATAATGTTCATTAGGTACTGGCATTAATGAGCTTCTTCCTGGTAAAGCTTCTTCTGGAGAGGGGATAGTTAGTTTTTTTCCAAATCCAAATAGTCCCATAGCTTTTAAGTTTGATTTGTCTTAAATTTATTTACGTTACTTAATATTGTGACATACTCCTACACTGACGTAGGGTGACCCGGAAAAAACTCATGGATGATTCGCATTTTGATCACTGCCATAACTTTTACCCAATAGAATGTACTAAATATAACATACGTCCTAATTGTTCTTGCCCATTTATAGCCAAGTCGCTGTGACATAAATAGAGTTGATCGCTGACTCGAGAGAGTAAATCTGCCAAAATATGCGGTAATCTTCTTTCTTCTAGCAGATTTTCATCTTCTGCTGTCCAAGGTTCCCCTAACCTCTGTTGTAAGAATAATTGTGACCCAAATAGCATAGACGCACCACCTTTTACCCATAACGGGGAACCAACATCTAACCAGAAATGCCAAGGGTGAAATGTTCTGCTAGAACGATATTGGAAAATAGTTGTGAGGGTAACAGCTTTGCTACCTGGTCCAATAGGACGCAAGGGGTAGGGATTGGCGGTAATAGTCCCACGTCGGAGTAGTTGTATAAATTCAGCAATGGTTGTGCTGGAATTCCCCTGCTGTAATCGGCTATGAATTTCCCAATAGTGTTGAGCAGTTTCTAGCAATTCGCGCAATGCTGCCATTTGGTCGTAGGGAAGATGAGAATTTGTCAATAAAAAGTCTTGAATCGCTAGGAATAAAACAGAAATGGGATTGGAAATTAAACGCATCTGTGATAGCGTAGCGCTGCTGCAAGGTGATCGCTGTTTTTCTAACCACTGTAAAATCTGATGATAAGCTGTAGTAGCGGCATAGCCGATGCGATCCCAGCGATCAAATGCGGTAACTGGTAGCAAGTGGGGATGGTCGGGATGAGGTACAAAACAGTAATCTGCAATCAATCCGGCGCGTACTGGGTCGATGCGGGGGGAAAATGAGGAAGAATGATCAACAACTGCTGTTTTTCTACTCAAGATAACTAACATTTCGGCTACCGCATCTCGATGTACTAGGCGACCTAGACCCGGATAGATTAGTGTTAGCATGGTCAGTAATGCACGAATCACAGATGAAGTAATCAGGGGTCGTTGGTGGTTGAGTGATTGGACTGGTATATTTTGCTTGGTGAGGATTTCTACTAAAGTATAACGAGCGATCGCATCTAGACCAGGGGCGATAATTGCTACTTCCTCTGGTTTAACTTGTCCAGTTTTGATAGCTTGAGTAATTTCCTTTGCTATATTTCTTAATAATTCAGCCCGAGAGGTGGTTTTAATTAGCCGTGCTGGTGGTGGTAAGCTAGATAACATCATCGAGGGGGTGATTAAGTCTAGCATGGGGGTCAAAAGTTTATCTGATAAACTTGGTAAAGGTGATGTAGTTAATGTCTGAATCTGACAACGCTGTGCTAAACCCTGCAAATAATCGGGGTCAGCCCCCAATCCCAGACGTGATGCACCATCTGGGTTATAGCTAAATGCACCCACTGCACCTTGATCCAACAAAAAATCAAACAGTTGTCGCGCTACTCCTGGGTAATCATCAACATCATCTGCCACTACAGCTTGATAGCGTTGATTTAAGTGCTGTTGGTAGTTGGGATGGCTGAATAATTTCTGACTATAAACTTCAGTAATTATCCCATAACTAAGCAATCCCCTTTCTAAACACCAGTTGCGCCAACCTAGCAATAAAGATGCCACAAAATCCGGATCTAAATCCATGGCATTTTCTTGTAAGCCTGTTTGCAAAATCTCACCAATATCTTCACAGCGCGTACCACTGTAAGCGGCTAATTGTAATAAATCGAGGAGGCGGCGTACTAAACGGTACTCGTTCACTCCTGCACGACGCACAGTAGCTGCATCCAACTGGGAACCCCACAATTTTGTAGCCAATTCTTGTTCAGTCTCGGGGCGTAATACTATGGGGAATTGTGCTTTGAGATTTAAAGATTCAATTAATAAAGGCCAAAATAAAATAACTTCATCTTGAAAAAAACCCATCATCGTTTTGACTCGAAGTGGATATTTTCCCTGAGTAGCTGTAGCGATTTGATCAGCCAAAGTACGACGATTATCACTATTTGCAGCTAAAACCAAAACCCCCGGATGTGTTTTTTGCAGATGTAAGAGTGGTTGTATGGACTGGGCTGGTTGCTTTCCTAGTTTATCGGTGTCAGATAATGGGGAATTATAATTTTCAGTTTGCAGCCAATTAGACAAATTCTCTACCAAGCGCGTCGTCTTACCACTGCGACTAGGACCCACAACCCAAATAGAATGAGAAATCACAAATACTCCCCTTGTAGATTTGCTATTATACTTCGTATTTCAACTTAATGATCATAATCAATCATCAATGATGAATAATTACTGACGATGAAAATACCGATTTTGAGCCAGAAAGTTTACCCGTTTTTATTGTCTGCCTACAGATGGTACTTACTCACGCCTGAGCGTTCACTGGATGCAGCTTATAAGGCAGCATTAGAGATTAAATTAGTAGAAAATGAGCATTTCGCTGGTAACAAAATAGAGATAAATTCAGACATCTACAGTAACAGTGTGATGGATTATTTTGAGTCAGTTTTAAAGCAACAATTAAAAATTGCTCGGATGCGACTGACAGAGTTTCGAGCCAGTCGTTGGTTTTCTAATGAATCTCATCACAGGGCTGCGAGGAAAACCGGTATAGAATATCCTACTCCGTCTGCCATTTTAGAGAAATTAAATTTCATTGATCAAGTTATCTGTAAGTATCATAACTTGGATTCTGAGGTCAATTACCCGGAGTTAGTAAATCCGCCTCAAATAGTCAAAGTTACTCCGCCTAACTCTCAACCATCTGCACCAAAACTACCAAGTCAAAATCAAGAACAGAATCAAAAAAAGCGCGGTAAATCTGACACAGTTGGAATATTACCCCGTTCGCTTTTAGGTACAATCAGTCGTCTGCAAGTTGAATTAGATCCCAATGCTGAAGAAGATGTTATTAAAAACTTTCGTCATAATCAAAGAAGAACCATAATAGCCATTAGATTGATTTTATTATTAATAATAGTTCCTCTCTTAACCCATCAAATATCTAAGGTATTAGTAGTAAGTCCGCTGGTTAATCATTTCAGAAGTGAGGAAACAGTACCAATATTTCTCAACTTGGAAATGGAGGAAGAAGCATTATTAGAAATGCAAAGATTTGAAGAAAAAATCAAGTTTAAAAATTTGATTAGTGGCGCACCGCGACTATCTGGGGAAGAGATGGAAATGGAGATGGAGGAAAAAGCCCATGAAATTGCCGAACAATTTCGTCGGGAAAGTGCTAACGCCATTAAAAATGTTTTTTCAGATATTTTTTCTGTTGGTGCTTTTATTTATTTGCTGCTGATTAGCAAGCCTTCGATTATGGTGTTAAAAGATTTCTTTGATAATATTGTTTATGGTTTAAGTGATAGTGCTAAGGCATTTATTATTATTTTATTTACTGATGTCTTTGTCGGTTTCCACTCTCCCCATGGCTGGGAAATAATTTTAGAGAGTGTATCACGTCATTGGGGCTTACCAGCTAACCGAGATTTTATTTTCTTATTTATTGCTACATTCCCGGTGATTTTGGATACCATCTTTAAGTACTGGATTTTCCGTTATTTAAACCGCATATCACCTTCTGCTGTGGCTACATATCGGAATATGAATGAGTAAAAAATCATCAATGTTGCGGTAATAAATTCGGGAAATCTAGATGCAAGAGCTAGGCTTTATACCGAGTCATTACCGCACCGGGGTGTTTCTCAGCTTTAACTCAAGTGGTGTACTCGGCGTTAATTTTTACATAGTCGTAACTCAAATCACACCCCCAAGCTTTACCAGAACCATGTCCATTACCAACCTTAACTGCAATAATGACCGGATTATCTATTCTTTGTCCTGGGAGATGGTCGTGATACACAGAAGAGTCAGCCGCAGTTTGTTTTAAATATGCACTGGCTGCTGCACGGTTAAATGATACTGGTTGACCATTTTCTAATAATAGGAAATCGCCTAATTTAATTTGTAAGTTGTCTTGCTCAAAGGGTACGCCAGCACGTCCGGCGGCGGCGGCGATACGTCCCCAGTTGGGATCACGTCCAAAGATGGCAGATTTAACCAGAGATGAACCTACAATGGTTTTAGCAATTTGACGGGCGGAAGCTTGATCATGAGCACCTGTGACTTGAACTTCAATTAAGCAGGTTGCACCTTCACCATCACGGGCGATCGCTTTTGCTAAATGCTGACAGACTGCTGTCAACATGGCCTGTAATTTTTCAGCTTCTGGACCGATTTCGGTAATTGCTGGTGTGCGAGATTGACCATTAGCCAAAGCAATTAAACTATCGTTGGTGCTGGTATCACCATCTACGGTAATGGAATTAAAACTTTGATCGGCAGCCCTACTTAACATTTGTTGCCACAAATGAGATGAAACGGCTGCATCACAAGTCACAAATGCTAACATAGTAGCCATGTTGGGATGAATCATCCCGGAACCTTTGGCAATACCACCAATTCGCACTGGGCGATCGCCGATAGTTGTTTCTAAAGCAATAGATTTTGTTACCAAGTCTGTAGTGACAATTGCCTTGGCTGCTGCATCCGAACCTGTTTGGGAGAGTGCTGCTACTAGCTGAGGAATACCACCACGTAGGGCATCCATTTTCATGCGTTGACCAATCACACCGGTGGAAGCTAGCAAAATCGATTCCGGGGGGATATTTAATTCCCGCGCTAATATTTCGGCACTTTCTACAGCATCATGCATACCTTGCATACCTGTGGAAGCATTGGCTTGACCAGCATTGCAGAGGATTGCACGGGCGCTATGTTTGGCTTGTAGGCGTTGGCGACAATAGTCTACACAGGCGGCTTTAACTTGGCTAGTGGTGAATACACCAGCTGCGATCGCCTCTACATCGGACCAGATTAAAGCTAAATCTGGCAATCCCGAAGGCTTTAGTCCCGCCGTGATCCCCGCAGCCTGATAACCTCTTGGAGCTGTAACACCGCCACTAATTTCCTGCCAATCTGCCATTTTTTTCTCCCGCCACTCTTAGCTGATTAACTGGCGATGATTATACCAATTCTTCACAACCACCAGATATTTGCCGGGTATGAAATAAGGAGAGCCGCATGGGCAGCTCTCCAGATCATCAGGGTGCATCCACATAGCACAGTATAGCATTTTAGATATGAGGTGTCATACACTTTATTTATCTTTTGTATCAATATTCTTGAACGGCGAAGGTATGTAGGTCTGAATATATGGCTAAAACTGCTTATTACCAGGTGATTGCAATTATTTTGTTAATATTTTCTTAAACGACATATAATTTTCTTAATTCCAGATTAGGAATAAACACCATCAAGTGGTAACGGTATTATTGGTTACTATTCATAAAGGAGAATATACAAATACAATTTTTTAACTAATGTTAATATACAATCATTTAACTCAGTATTTGATTTTGAATTATGACATTGGTAGTAAAACCCACAGTGAAAAGTATCAAGGAATATGCTTACCAGGCAATTCAACAACACCTGAAAAAAACTGTGAAATGGGAGACAGCAGTAAAAAAAGATGAGGATCCAGAAGGATTGCATCAAATGCGAGTCGGGATGCGTCGCCTACGTACTGCAATCAGTAGGTTGGATTTGGTACTGAATTTACCGGAGTCAGCTAGTGACAAAAAAATCAGTAAAATTGCCAGTAATTTAGGTAATCTCAGGGATATAGATGTACTTAAAGAAACTTTAGAAACCCTTTACCAACCATATTTACCTCCCAAGGAACAAAAAGTACTGGCAACAGCTTTAAATGTTTTAGGTAAACAACGCCAAAAGGCATTATCGCGGACGCGGAAAACATTACAAGGGGAAGCTTACAATTCTCTCAAACAAGGATTGTTACTTTGGTTAGATCAACCTATTTATAAACCTTTAGCATCTCTAAGCATTGAACAAGTGTTACCGGATTTACTTTTACCTGAAGTGAGTAGTTTTTTACTACATCCGGGGTGGCTAGTGGGGACTGATATTATAGATGCAGATGTAGAAGTTTGTACAAACTGGCCAGCAGAAAACATAGAACAGGAATTGACAACTAAAGGCGCGAGCATTCACAATTTACGTAAACAAGCCAAACGCCTGCGTTACCAAATGGAGTTATTTAGTGATTTATATGGTGAATCTTACGCAGGTTATGTTGCGGAAGTCAAAAGTATCCAAGACATATTAGGAAAGATGCAAGATAGTGTGGTGATGGGTGAGTGGCTGGAGGATGTATTCCAGTCACTTGATGCCCAACTACCGACCCTCACCAGTTTATTAAAAGAAAATCGTTATCAAATGTGGCAGCAATGGCAACCTTTGCAAGAGCGCTATTTGCAAACTCAACATCGCCACAGTTTTCATTTAACAGTACTCAACCTTATGGCTACACAAGATTGAGAATTTGCTTGCCCCATGACATGTACAATTGTATTTGCCCCCAGTGGAGGAAGCCCCCACTGATTGCTTGCTGGTAAGTCTAGTGAAGCTAACCAATTAATTTTTGCCAGGTCATTTGTCCAACAATACCATCGGTAAGTAAACCATTTTGTCTTTGATATGCCCTAATGGCTGTTCTTGTCTGGGGTCCATAGATACCATCCACACCAGCACCGACACGGTGTTGTAGATATCTGACAACTTCACCGCCAGCGTGGTTAGGTCTGACTATTCGTTTAGCTAAAATCAGATTAATCGCATTCCAGGTACTTGTGTCTGCAACTCCAGTGGGTGATAGTCCGACAATATTCTGAAAATTGACTGTTGCCGAGCTTGTGGCCTGTCCCATGATGTTATCTTCTACCAAAGGCCTACCATTACTATCGGTAATTTGTAATTGGTTTAAGGTTCTCTGCAGTCTGATAACTGTAGTGTCTATATTCAACTCTTCATCTGGCACCGGATTAACAGGGGTGCTAGGCAGTTCACCCGTCAAGCCTTTGACGATGGCATTAGCAGTTGCCTCCGATTCAAAGATATTCATATCTCTTGGTGAATCAATAAAGCAGCATTCTATAAGAATGGCAGGCATCCTAGTATTTTTCAGGACATATAAGTGAGACCCACTTTTAACCCCACGATTAAAAAATCCTAATTTGACAATTTCATTTAACACCGGTTGAGCAATTTTCCTTCCAGCATCACTAGTTGCAAATACTTCTGTACCATTAGCCCGACCATTAAAAGCGTTAAAATGTATTGAGACAAAAACTCCAACTTTGTTAGTATTGGCGGTATTAATTCTTTGGAACAGTGAATTCGAGACGGAAGTAGACCTATCTGGTTTACAGACTATGACTTCATGTCCCAAAGCCCTTAACTTTGAGATAACTCTATTCCCCACATCTGTATTTAAAACATCCTCAGATTTGATCCCAACAGCACCTGTGTCTGGAGGCGAATTATGACCAATATCAATGCCAAATTTCATGTGTTGAACCTCTAGTTTTGCTTCTAAGTTCTAATTTATTCTGGTTATACTAGGCCAATTATCAGGTTGTGAACTACCTACACTGACCTGACGCTACACTGTAGGCTTCTGGTTTGATTGACAGATACCCACAGCAAAGTCTTTCAATCCCAAATCAACACCCAGGATTTTATCTCCAAGGAGTTCACTAAAGTCACCCTCTACCTCACAGAAGATGGAAGCAAAATATTTATCTGTAGGGGTCTTGCTCAGGGTAACGGTTTTGAATTTACCCTCAATTGGTCTATGAAAGACTGCCTTAATCAAACCAATTTTGGGAACTTCTAAACAATCCCCTGCAATCTTAACATTTTGGCGATATTGAATTGATTGCTTATGCTGCTTTCATTGAAATCTGGGAAACTTAGCACACCCGTCAAAAAAGTTAGCCTGAGAGGATGTTTGTCAAGTCATGATTAGTGTATCAACTATTGTTTGACCCCCCCCTCACCTTTCCCTTTATAAGGGAAAGGTGACTGGATTTTATTGTTTTTTGTGTGTTCGGTGTGTTCCCCATTCCCTGTTCGGTGTGTTCGGTGTGTTCGGTGTTCCCTAAGATAAAAATTACCTGTTGAAAACTTATCAAACATCCTCTTAGCCTTGTTTAAACTGTCTCGGATTAACCTCTCAAGCAATACAACTTGTTTCCCCGCCACCCTAGAATCTGTCAAGATTTAGCTGCGGGTGATTAAAATTGCGCTAAATTTCCTGGTTTGCTACCATACTAGGCATAAATTTGAGTTAGCATAACCTTGGGTGTTTGGAGAAAGGCGATGAGGAAAAAAAAATTGAGTCAAGCTGGGAACTCCCAAGGTAGTTCAACTCTGGGAAGATTTGAGAGTAAAAGGATGCATTTGACAACGCCAGTTTTGGCTATAGCTGGATTTTTGGCGGTGATGATCCCCAATCCCAGTGTGGCTGTTTCTAACGCTAATGATTACCGTGTCTGTACAGCTCGACTGTTGGATTTGGGACTAACTGAACAAGCTGTATCACAAGGATGTGCAAAAGCACTGCGTCCGAGAGACTTATCGGCTTGCGTGGTGAGAATTAATCAGCAAACTCAAATTAGTGCCGTAGATGCTCTCTCTTCCTGTGAGCAATCCCGGCGACCCCAAGATTTATCTACTTGTGTTGTTGATGTCAGTATTAATACCGAAAAAACCGTAGACACAAGAGTTTTAAATTACTGTATGCGTAGTTTGTTACCTGAGCGTTTCGCTCAGTGTGTGGTGGGTTTACGTAGTGTGATGGATATTGCACCTACCCAAGCAATGGATACTTGTATTGATGCCAGTGACAGTGTGAGTGGCTTTTCACCTCCATCTGCACCGCCTAGAGTTCCCACAAAATTTAGTCCTTCTTTTGAGGTCACTCCCATTGTAGATTATTGAGTAATCGAATAAATTAGCTGTATGAAGTACCCCGCCCCATGGTGGATGGGGTTCCCCTCCCCATGAAGAAAGTCAGATAATGGCATCATACAAATGCCATGAGATCAGGGATCTGTCAGTAACAAACTATCTTAATTATATCAGACATTGGTGATAAATTCACTTACCTCTAGATTAGGCGCGGGTATGCTCCCTAGCACGGAGGACTAAAAGTTAAAAGCTCTTGCTTGTGAGTTTTTTAAGTGTTTTATCCCGGTTTGATCCCGCACTGCCAAGAGTTGATACTCTCCAGTCCCCAGAGGTGGAGATTCCTGGTTTCAGGGAAGCACTTAAAACTATTTGTTCTCCCCTAGATGCCATCGCCCCCTCTAGGTGCATAAAAGCGCAGTCACTTCAGCAGCGTTGCAGCGAAAGAGCAGCCCCTACCTTTAGAGTATAGTATTCATATTTACATCCCACTGTCATAGTAAAAGGTGTTAATGCTATAACACCTCGACTATCAGTCTTCTTTTCTCCCAAAAACCATCTGCAAAATCATAGGAATCCCACCGCTTTGGTGATATTTATCCCCCCAAGCACGAATGATTTCATCCAATTCTGCCATGGCCTGATCCCATTTTTCGGATGGTATATCAAGTTCTTCTAAGGCTCGCATGGTATTTGGCCGCTGTTCTGACCAATCTTTCATCATCCGGAAATACCGGGCTGTATCTTCCACCATGATGTATGTGCGCTCTTGATCGTCTACTGGCGCATAAAAAGGACGGGTAAGAGCGTAAAAGGGCATTCCCCAAGGAGAATCAATGCGCGTGACTGTACCCGAGTATAGTAGCCGACGCTTGATATGCTCTGCTAAGGCTTCGCTCAAGGGCATTTGATGCTCCGGTGGCAATACCTCTTGCGATCGCCTGTGTAGAAATTCAATCAGATCCAAAAACTCAAGAGATGTAGTCAATTGAGCATCAGGCAGATTACTCGGTAGTTTCTGCTCAATTTGTCTTTTTTCTTCACCGGTCAAACTCGTCCCAGGTACACGAGACATCCCTGGTTGCCAGGGAAACTTTTCCATCCAAACATAAGGCAATTGAATCAGATAGCGAGGTTCTTGAGAACCTAACATCTTTAATAATTTCCCTTCTGTTAGCGCTTGTCTGACTTCCTCCACAATGATTTTTACCCTTTTCGGCTCTAGATGATGCAAGTGACCGGTCATCCGCAGATTTTGTCCTTGCTCTAGATAGGTCATGTATATCGCACATTTAGCCGCCGTTGCTGCTGCATCTAAAAATGCTCCATGCCTATGCCCACTCGTCCGCATGGCACTAAAAGCCAGATAAAGCATGATCTGATCCATGGCACTAGGGCTAAGACGCTTAATCAGATCTATGTCGTTATTCATATTACAGACAGTTGAATAGCAAGTTTACAGATTTGTTAGTCACACAGTAATAACTATTATACATCCAATTGCCGCCAGTGTCTTCAGTTTCCAGCTAATTATCCTTATTATCCTTGAATTCCCAATTTTTCGGGAGTCGCACATGATAATCGAGTGGGTATATCTGACTACAATAACTCTCGCATGGATTCAATAAGCTTCCAGCATCCGTTGGTTGTTTACAGATTTCCATTCGTGGTTGGGACTTATTTAGCCATAAGGTGAACCTGATGCCATTAGGTTCACAGGCAGCTTTGCCAAGATGTTGTAACCCTGTTGGTTAAAACTTTCAGCATTTTTTGGGAGTATAGGCAGTTGCTCTAAGGTAAAGTTATCTACCTAAAATTTAGCAGATAATTCTCAGTTCAACATACATTTTATTTTCTTAGAATATGATATTCTTTTTTGGCTTGGTTTTGTATTAATTTTATATAAAGTAATTTATTTTCAATACCCACCTCAATAGCATTAAAATGCTTAATATGCAATTATTTGTCAAGCTTCCCTGATATTTACCCAAAGATGATCATTTATAGCCTCATTAGCTCTTCGGGCTGGACATGAGCCCGAATAAATCTCTGATTCTCAGAAAGTACTATGCTAAAAAACATAAGTAAATATTAATACATATACTATATAAGTAACATCAATATATTCACTGAAGAATTCATCTGAAAATGAAAAAAGGACGACACAAGTAAGCTACGTTGGGGCATCGGGGATGTAGGCTAAAGGAGTCGTGACAGCTAGTGTGGTTTTCCCCTGGTAGTCTTGTGTCAGGTCTGGACTTTGTGTCATTTTGCCAACTAGAAAAAGTTCTAAGGGGAGGGGAGCATTTTCTCCAAACTGTAAGCTGCTACGCCAATTGTTACAAATAACACTCCCATAACTTGCACAACTGCCAAGCTTTCCTCAAGTATTAAAGCAGCAAAAACTAAAGTTAAAATTGGCACACCCGCTCCAATAATCGCTGATCGTAAAGCACCTAATTTGCGAATACCAACATTGTTGAGGACATAACCTACTAGAGTTAGAACGCCCAAAATAAAAGCAATCAAAATAAGTTCCAGCAAATTAGAAGGCTCAACACTAATATTCAAGTTTCTTGGTAAAGGTAGCATCAAACAGATAAAGGTCAACAGGAACATGGTGCTAAAATTAACTAACGTAAAAGACACTGGATGCAGTTTACTAGCACATATCCTTGTCAAAATCACGTAGCATGCAAAAGCTAAACCAGCTAAAATACCCGTGGTGCTTCCCAGATTAAAAATACTCGTACCCATGGTACTAGAACCGCCTAAAACCATTAATTCACCGCATAAAATAGCAACCATAGCAGCAAATCGGAATCCATGAGGGCGATCGCCGAACAGTAACCATGAGAGAAATCCGCTGATCATGGGGTAGACAAAGAACAAAGCGATCGCCATTCCAGTAGCTACCTGACCAATAGCAAGGTAGATCAGCACCTGAGATACAAACAGAAAACAACCACTGGCGATCGACATCTGTAAAATTCTTTGTTTCTTCAGACTACGATTCGGAGTAGAGTTACCACCTAATGATTCCACCAGAGTTTGTATATCTTGCCATACTTGTGGATGCATCATGGGAGCCAAGAGCAACATTAGTGGCACAACTACCAGCAGACGTAGCATTAAAATTAAAAATATATTTCCCAGTGTTGGCGAAATAACTCCCTGTATCTCCAAAACTCCCAAATTGTCCTGAGGTTTAAAAAACATCCACTTGATGACTATGTTGTATAGCGATGATACGACTGTTGACAACACAACCAGCAAGAAACCGACCTGGACTGGCGAAAACCTGCGGGAGCTAAGTGACCGTCGTGATGGGGGTTTTACTTCTGGACTAGTTGCTGGTTCAGAACTAAGGGTTTTAGTCTTGGGTTCAGATAAAGTACTAGTTAATAAACTCGATTCCGTCACCTCTGGTGGTGATGGGGTTTCAGGTTCAGACACATCTCTATCGGGTAGAGAATTTGGTTTAGTCCCTAGAGATGATATTGTGTTCGACGATAAACCTAGTGTAGAAAGATCAATATTGTTACTTTCTGATAAATCTCCAGTAGAACTGGGGTCGCTGCTGCTAGTCTCGATTACTCCTGACTGTAAATGTGTCTGAGAAGAACGGGGTAGCTGTGACTCCGATGGGTGTAAAATGGCAGGAGGTGATGCTTTGACTGCTGATATAGAGATTTCCTCCATGGTTTTGACCAGTTCAGCACGCAGATGATTAATCAACTCCTGTGCCATCACTTCCCCTTGCTGCTGTTGGCTCTGCACTTGAGACAACTGTTGAGAAAGATGATTTTGATAACTTTTCAGATCCTGTTGTAAGGAGTTAAGGCTAATAATCAGGGTATCATTCAAAGTAGCAAGCATCTGTTCAACATTCTGACTGTTGTTCCCTGCTGACTGAATAGCAGGTGTTTCCTGAGAATCACCTTCTACTGATTTGCGAGCTAAACTGGCCAGTGATAATTGCAGTTGCGAAGATATATGTTTTGCTAAGGCTTCTGATAACTGACGGATTAACACTTGCTGTTCGGTGATTTGCCGTACCTTTTGTAAGTGTTCTTTTTCCTCTAATAACTGCTGAATTTCGTCAGATAAACGACTTTTATCCGCCTGAAGCCGTTTTATTTGTTCCTGTAAGGATCTGAGCACATTTTGCTGGAGACTTTCTAAGTCCTCCACTACAGCCCATAAAGCTGTCTCTGCTGCTCTGGATAGATCACCTCTAACTCGCTGGTTGTCTGGTCGCTTCTCAAATCGCCCCATTAGCTTCTCACCTCTAACACCTGGAAGATAAAGCTCCTTTTTGTCAACTGGCTTGGTACTCATACTCAGTTTCTGGATTTTGTCAGACTGGCTGAAAACTTTCGTAGAAACTGTAGACCTAAAGGTAATTTTGTCATGCTGAGTGCCCGGTTGGCAAAGTATCTAAATTTATTTATTTACATAACAGCCATACTATACTCTGTTATCTTCACTATCACAGAACTGCTTTTCATGACAGACTTATCTAAATTAACGGTTCTCTACGGAGAATTGATGACAGAAAAACATCATACCGCATATAAATACTGTTTTTTTAGCAGTAACAGTAATTCCTAACAACTTATGAGTAAGTATATTAAGACCACAGTATGAAAAAAGTTATGGGCTTGTATGTTAATTTTGTCTGAATGTATCTTGTGTGATAAGTCACATTATTAATATCTATTAAACTCGTAATCACCAGAAATTCCCAGTATAATTATCCTCTATAAACTATTTTAATCAATTAACTGTTATTCTGCAAAAACACATTCTGCTTTTGGCGTTGTAGCAACATGAGTTTGAGGTAGAAGGTAGATAAGTATCATTTGATGAACATAAATAAAGAATAATATATAGGACTCCTATTTGATTTTTGAACAAGACTCAGTACAAACGGCAATTCTTCTTACCTGTTACCTGTTCCCTATTCCCTGTTCCCTGTTCCCTACCTAGACAAATCAATTCAGAAATCAAAACGGATTTCTATTTTGATTTTTGAACAAGACTCAGTACAAACGGCAATTCTTCTTACCTGTTACCTGTTCCCTATTCCCTGTTCCCTGTTCCCTACCTAGACAAATCAATTCAGAAATCAAAACGGATTTCTATATATTATAGGAATACTATATATTATAGGAATACAATCCTGGCTGTACTAAAGATGACAGCGCTCAGGATTGCAGTCACTGGAATTGTAATTATCCATGCAACTGCGATATCTTGTAAAGTGCGAAATTTAATTGATTTGGTATTTTGCACCATTCCAATACCAATCACACCGCCAACAAGAGCATGGGAGGTGGATACAGGTAAGCCTAACCGAGAGGCTAGCAGGATGGTAGTAGCGGTTGCAAGTTCGGCACAAAATCCACTACTAGGTTGTAAAGAAATTATATTTTCGCCAATGGTAGCAATTACCTTTTCACCCCACACAGCTAAACCGGCGACAATACCAGCACCACCAAGGATTAGAATCCAGATGGGGATGGTGATGCCATTAATAGGTACGCTACCAGTGAGATTAATATACACGATAGTAGCTAAAGGAGCTATGGCATTACCCACATCATTAGAACCATGAGCAAAGGCGACAAAGCAAGCACTGAGAACTTGAAAGCGAGCGAATAGGCGTTCTACTTCTGCTCCCTGTGCTGCTAACTGTCGCCAACTAATCACCGTGAGTGCAACAGCTGCAACAGCACCTGTAAATAAGGGAATGTCATAACTGGGTAGGTTTAAACCTACTTGCTGATTTAAGTAGTTGGTCAGGGGTTCCGTTAAGGAAGGGAGAACAATTACACCGAATATACTGAGTATAATTACACTCAACCAGGGAATCCACTGTTTTAGCCGTGCTATTGAATTTGGTTGTTGTAAAATCCAGTGCTTAATTTGACTGTAGAATAAAGCCGCAATGGCACTACTAATAATTGGTGTGCAAATCCAGCCTATGCTGACTAAGCCAATGGATGACCAATTAATTGCACTTCCTCCCCCAGCTACCCAACTAAATCCGGCGATCGCACCGACCACTGCATGAGATGAAGCTACAGGTAGACCGCGAGAGGTAGCAATTTGCAGCCACAAACCACAGGTAATTAAGACTGTGACCATACCAGTTATGTAAATTTCTGGTGTAGCAGTGAATAAAGCAGGATGAGCAATTTTCGTGGCTAAGGTTTGGGATACTTCATGCCCAAATAATACAGCGCCCGTAAACTCTAAAATTCCAGCAATAATTATTGCTTGTTTTAGGGTGATAGCTTTGGATCCTACAGAGGTTCCCATGGAGTTGGCGACATCATTAGCGCCGAGATTCCAGGCGACGTAAAAGGCTAGTAGGGCGATGAAAATTAAGGTAATGGACATTTAGGTAGGGGGTAGATGGAAAGAACACAGCGATTGTGTGATCAATCAATAGCAAGGGACTATCCTCAAATCACGAGCAGCGCTATAAATATTTTCTGCTGTTATCTTGTTTGCCCGGATTACGGATAAATTAAAATTTTGTATGTTTCTGGTGTAGGTGCGATCGCTTGTGCTACGGCTGCTGATAAATCTTGTAATGGATAGCGATCGCTAATCAAGGCTTGGACATCGATACGCCGATTAAACACAATATCCGCTGATAAACCCTGAAGCCGATAGGATGAACTGTAACTACCCATCAAGTCAATTTCCCGACGGTAAAGAATATTCGGGTTAATGGGAATTTCTACTTGATCGGGAAATTCGGCGAAGAATAGGATTTTACCACCTTTGCGGGTACATTCCAAGGCTTGAAAGAAAGCCTTATCACTGGGAACCGCTAAGAGAGTCACATCAACGCCCATCCCCCCAGTCAAGGCGTGAATTTTCCCTGGTAAATCAGGATCCCGCGCATCAAAAGCCGCATCTGCACCCACATTCAGGGCTTTCTCAATTCTCGATGGTAATAAATCAGTGGCGATCGCTTTCGCCCCAAAATACTTAACCAACATGACAAACATTAACCCAATCGGTCCTGCACCTGTTACTAGAACAGTTTGTCCCGGAGCAATTTGGGCTTTTTTCACAGCTTTGAGACAGCAGTTAGTCGGTTCTACAAAACTCGCCTCTTCAAAGCTGATCTCATCGGGAATGGGAATTAACCCCCCATTTTGGACAATATGTCCTGGAACCTTGACATACTCAGCAAAACCGCCACCGCTAGGATTAAATCCGGCTGTGGTAGAGATATTTTTATAGACATCGCACATAGAGAAATTATCATTGAGGCAGTAGGAGCAACGCATACAGGGGATATGGTGCATCACCGCTACCCGTTGTCCTACTTGCCAAGATTGTACCTGAGAACCTACAGCGGCAATAGTTCCGGCTGTTTCATGACCAAATATCCGCGGTGGTGCATACAAAGGATAACGAATTTTTTTAATATCTGACTGACACAACCCCACAACTCTCACCTGTACCAGCACCTCATCCGGTTCTAGGTTCGGGACTGGGATTTCTTCGTATGATAGTTGATTGACACCTCTAAATACTTGTGCTTTCACCTTTGTTTTTTCCCACTCATCTTTATTAGATTTAACATTTAGTCGAGCTGAAATAATCAACTGTCATCCTCCCTTTTAAGATTAAATTTTCCCAATGAAATAAAATCATGAAAAATTGACCGAGGTGGAGTGATGGTTCATCAGACATATACAGCTGATGTCTTAGTTGTAGGCGGAGGAACTGGGGGAACTGCGGCGGCCATTCAAGCAGCAAGAAGGGGAGCAAAAACCATTTTAGTCAGTGAGTTTCCTTGGTTAGGGGGAATGCTCACATCCGCAGGGGTATCTGCACCCGATGGGAATGAGTTAATGGCTTTTCAAACTGGCTTATGGGGCGCATTTTTACAAGAATTACGGCGGCGACAGCCGGGGGGATTAGATAATAGTTGGGTGAGCTTTTTTAGCTATGATCCCGGCATTGGAGCCAAGATTTTTACTGATTGGGTGGAAGAATTAGAGAATCTGCATTGGATTTCTGGACAGGTACCAAAAGAAGTATTGCAGCTGGGGAATTGTATAACTGGTGCGCGGTTTGCCGACTTCACAGTTACTGCCAAGATAATTCTTGACGGTACAGAATTGGGGGATTTATTGGCTTTAGCAGAAATACCTCACCGTTGGGGCTGGGAATTACAATCTCAGTGGGGAGAAAGCAGCGCCCCAGCGGATTTTAATTATGTCACACAAAGGTATCCGGTGCAAGCCCCTACTTGGGTGGTAGTGATGCAAGATTTTGGTGAAAGTATTGCTCCGGAAATTATCCGATCCCCCAATTATGATCCGGCCTTGTTTGCCGGTGCTTGGGATAATTATGGGGCTGAGAAGTTCTTAAATTATGGACGTTTGCCGGGTGGTCGATTTATGATCAACTGGCCTATATGTGGTAATGACTATGGCGAAGGTGTAGGAAGATTAATCGAATCAGAAGCAGATAAAAAAGAATTTTTACAAGAATGTCGCTGGCATAGCCAAAATTTTGCTCATTTTATCCAAAAAAACTTGGGTAGGCGCTATGGTTTGGCTAAGTCAGTTTTTCCGGGTAACTGTGGTGCTTTTGCCTTGCATCCTTACTACCGGGAAAGTCGCCGCTTGGTGGGGGTAACTACTGTGGTAGAACAGGATATTTTACCCATGTCTGGGGGTAGGGTCGCCCCTTTGTGTGCCGATACCATTGCTGTGGGTAATTACGCTAACGACCATCATTATCCTGGATTCAATTTACCACTGCAACCTAAATCTATATGCTGGGGGGGGCGTTGGACTGGTACACCCTTTACTGTTCCCTATGGGTGCTTGATCCCCAGAATCACAGATGGTTTATTGGTTTGTGAAAAGAATATTTCTGTATCTCACATTGCCAATGGTGCTACTAGATTACAACCTGTGGTGATGGGTATTGGTCAAGCTGCGGGAATGGCTGCAGCTATGTGTGTGGAGTTGAATTGTCAGCCGAGGGATTTACCTGTGAGACAACTGCAAATTGCTCTGTTAACAGACTTGCAAGCGCCTGGGGCTATTGTACCTTTATTTAATTTAGATATATCAGCCCAAAATCCTGCATGGATAAATTGGCAATTGTATTATTTAAATCAACCTCAAGCCTATCCATTCAGTGGAAATTACCCTATTTACTTAGAGAGTAAACAAGTGTTAACACACAGTGTAAGTTGTTTTACAGGTATTTTTCAGGGGCGAAATCAGCAGGATTACCAATTTACCATGACAACACCAGATGACTATGATGGTCAAACTTGGCAGATTGTGACCTTGCGATCGCCCATAGAGGAAAAACTACAAAGGTTAATAGATGGGCAACCCCTAACTATTTGGGGTCACTTAAATCATGCTGGTTATTGGTTAATAGCTGAAGAAGTGGACATATCCTAAACTGATTTTTTTTTCAGTAAAGCTGACTACCTTTTGAGGATTTTTCCGGAAACTCTACCAGAAAAACAGTAGTATTAGTCAGAGAGTCCTAAAATAAACATCTATTATGGGAGCTACGATTTCACTTTTGGTTCCGAGTTTGGTTTTCAGTGTATTAGCTGTTAGCTACCAGGCAAAGGCAAATCTCTCATCTGAGATGTTGTTATTTTCTTCTAGTTCGCAACAGTTCTACTCAGATTCATCTGCATATCAAGCGCGAGCTAATGACCGAGAAAAACCCATACCACACCGGGGTAGTGGGCGTATCAATAGCATAGAAGAGCAGGGTATTGATGGTTGACCGAAGAGTGGCCTATCTGTTCGGTCAGAAGTGAAAAGCACCCGGATCAAATCCTCAACAAGCCTGCGGTAATTGTCTGGTAGGGGTAAATACTGAATGATGGGATGAAGCGCTGATATGTATGTATACGGAGTGACTCTGAAGTTCAGAGTCACTTTTAAGTATGTTACCAGATAATCTGGTTAAGGCTGGAGAACTTACTTTTTGGCTTCAGCAATGGGAACCCACTCAGTGTGGAATGTTCCTTCCTTGTCAAGACGCTTGTAAGTATGTGCGCCGAAGTAGTCCCGTTGCGCTTGAGTGAGATTTTGAGGTAGGCGATCGCGGCGATAGCTGTCAAAATAATCCAAGGATGCACTAAAAGCAGGTACTGGGATACCCACTTTTGCAGCTGTCATAATCACTTCCCGCCAAGCATCTTGTCTGTCGAGAATAGTTTGCTTAAATTCGGGAGCCAACAACAGATTAGGTAATGCAGGATTTTCGTTAAAAGCCTTCTTGATTTTATTTAAGAAGCCAGCACGAATAATACAGCCACCTTTCCAAATCCGAGCCATTTCACTCAGAGTCAAATCCCATTTATAAGTCTGGGAAGCTGTAGATAACAGCGCCATACCCTGAGCATAAGAACAGATTTTAGAACAATAAAGAGCATCACGCACCTTATTGACAAAATCCTTCACATCCCCATCAAACTTAGCACTAGGACCTGTGAGGCTCTGAGATGCTGCTACCCGTTCATCTTTAATAGAAGACATAATGCGGGCGTTAACTGCTGCGGTAATTGTGGGAATAGCCACACCCAATTCCAAAGCAGTTTGTACAGTCCAACGTCCAGTTCCCTTTTGACCAGCTGCGTCAACAATTAAATCTACCAAGGGTTTCTTGGTTTCGGGGTCAACGTAAGGGAAAATATTAGATGTGATCTCAATCAAAAAGGAATTAAGTTCATCGGTGGTGTTCCACTCAGTGAACACCTCATGTAACTGACTTGCACTTAACCCAGCCACATTTTTCAGCAGGTCGTAGGCTTCTGCAATTAACTGCATATCACCATACTCAATACCGTTGTGTACCATTTTGACATAATGGCCAGAACCACCAGGGCCAATATAGGTTACACAAGGGCCATCATCGACTTGGGCGGCAATCTTGTTTAAAATTGGGGAGAGATATTCATAGGAGCTGGGTGTACCACCAGGCATAAGTGAAGGGCCATTCAAAGCGCCTTCTTCACCGCCACTCACACCCATACCAATAAACCGCAGTCCCACAGGTTCTAATTCCTGAGTCCGGCGTTCTGTATCTTCAAACCAAGAGTTACCACCATCGATAATGATATCGCCTTCATCTAGTAAAGGTTTGAGTTGGGCAATTACTGCATCTACTGGCTTACCAGCTTGCACCATCACCAGGATTTTGCGGGGGCGTTCTAATGATGCAACAAATTCTTCTAGGGTAAAGGCGGCTTTGACGTTCCTTCCTGGTGCACGCTGCGCCATAAACGCGTCGGTTTTTTCTCTGGAGCGGTTATAAACTGCAATTGGGAAGCCATTACGCTCGACGTTAAGAGCTATATTTTCACCCATTACGGCTAATCCAATCACACCAAAGCTTTGTAGTGTCATAAATTATGTTTGGCTAACTCTTGCAGATCCTTTTATCTTTAGGGTAGACCGAGATTTTGGCTGATCTCCTAAAGAAGACCTTAAGACTTGAATAAACAGTGAGAATCTATAATTAACACAAGGAAATAGTTGTTGCAACTCTCAGTATTCCAGTCAATTTTGTATACTTGTTACTTAAGTACAAAATCAGGAAATGACAATGTTAACTAAACTCGGGGAATTCCCCATCAGCTGATGGGGCGGGGTAGTTGATTAAATCAATTTCTTTCATATAGAGGATGAGTTAACCCTCTCCATTGCTTTAGACATAGTAGAAGGTCAACAAATCAAAAACAGTCAGGACAGCCTATATGAATGAATCCTTACAGGCACTACCATTATTGGTGTTACTGGTGGGTATAGCAATTGCGATCGCCATTTTCATCAAGTCTGGTTTAGAAAGCATTGGTGTTCCTGCTTTGGTTGGCTATTTAGTAGTAGGATTTGTCCTGCGCCTGATTGATCATCAATGGCATATCCTTTCCCCAGAGGGAGAAGAAATTTTTGACTTCTTGGCAAAATTAGGCATCATTATCTTACTATTCCGAGTGGGATTAGAAAGTGACCTAGCCGGACTAATCCGCCAACTTTACCGTGCCAGCATCGTCTGGGCGGGTGATGTTTTAGTGAGTGGCTCACTTGCTTTTGTTGTCTGCTACTGGTGGCTGCAACTAAGTTTAATTTCCAGTTTGTTTGTCAGTACTGCCATGACCGCTACCAGTGTAGGGGTAGCCGTTGGGGTTTGGCAGGAACAGAAAGCGACAGACTCCCCCAACGGTCAGCTAATGCTAGATGTAGCCGAAATGGATGATATTTCCGGTGTGATTTTGATGGCATTGCTGTTTGCGATCGCACCTATGTTAGAAGAGAGTGCCAACGGTTCTATCTTACCCGTTATAGTTAAAACAGCAGGAGGTTTCTTGCTGAAATCTATATTATTTGCCACTATCTGTTATGTATTTTCCAGGTATTGTGAGGAGGCAGTTACAGTTTTTCTCAGGAGAATAGAAAAACCCCCAGATCCAATGTTGACTGTTGCCAGCATTGGATTCATGATTGCTGCGATCGCTGGTTTATTGGGATTTTCCGTTGCCATCGGCGCATTCTTTGCTGGACTCGTGTTTAGCCGCGACCCTGAAGCTGTCAAATTAGATACTTCATTCAGTACACTTTATGAATTTTTTGTGCCGTTTTTTTTTATTGGTATCGGTTTGCAAATTGAACCTAACGCCTTAATAACGGCTTTCGGTCTGGGTGGCGCTCTGTTAATTGTAGCCGTACTAGGTAAAATTATTGGTGCTACAGTACCTGCTGTATTTATGAGTGGATGGGTCGGAGCGACATTACTAGGTGTGAGTTTGGTTCCCAGAGCCGAAATTACCCTAATTATCATGCAACGAGGTCTATCATTAGGAAATTGGGTAATTTCTCCACAGGTATTTGCTGCTATGGTTGTTGTATGTGGTTTGACTAGTGTCGCCACGCCTCTGATTGTGCACCGAATGTTGGAGCAATGGCCACAAACACAAACAGGAGAATGATGACAAAAATGGGTTTAAAACCCCTGATGCAATAAGGAGTAACCAAAAATGCTGGCATATATTCTAGCTTTTGTGGTTGGACTAGGTAGTTTAGCCATTTATATAACAGCTTTCTTGTTTCCGGAAATCCACCGTAAAAATGATTTTATCTGGAGTGGTGTGGGACTTTTCTATGGTTTAGTGTTATGGGTGTTTGCTCCGCACATTTCTGGAGGCTTATTACTGGGTCATATAGCTAGCGTCGCTCTGTTAGTTTGGTTTGGGTGGCAAACTTTTTCATTACGTCGCCAAGTCACCCCCCAAACAGCACAAACCCCAGTCCCCAGTGCTGAAACCATAAAAACTGGGATTCAGGAGCAAATAACTAAGTTATCTCTCCCAGATAGGCTGGCTCAGGTACAACAAAGTATTAGTAAGATATTTAGCGGCGCACAAGACAAGGGACAAGAGGCGATCGCCCGGAAAACCCCTGAAACTCCTAAGATGGAGCCAACCAACTCTACACCACCCCAGAAACCTCTAGTAGAGATTATTGATAAAACTGCGGTGACACCAGACGCACCACCAGCAGAACAAGTTCCAACCCAGGAAGTCCCAGAACCAACTCCACCAAATCCCCCACCTGCGGAAATGGTAGCTGCAGCACAACCTGAGACGGAAGAAAAACCATCGCTTCCTGCTGAGGAAATTGCACCGGATGCAGCACTTGCGCCCCCTGCGGAAGCGCCAGTAGAACAAATACCACCTACTAATCAAGCTGGTTGACTTGGATTAAACCCAAAACATGAAAGCTTCTAAGCTTTCGTGTGCTGGGTTTTACTTCATTTGTTTAAATTTATTGCTACTGGTAACTATCGAGTTTTGTGAGAACTAAAAGCAAATAATATCATTAATTTACAGCAGATTTCATCTGAGTAGATACAAGGGCGGGCAAGATGCCCACCCCACAAGATTTATGATATTAAGATGTGTACTTTATTTAAGTGCTACTACCTCTAGTAATTTGGGTGTATTTTGATTCATTTTGGCTCATCTTCCTGTATAAAAAAATAGTTAGAGTAATTTCTTAATTCAAAACTCTGCTATACTATAGTACAGATGAATTACAAGCATTTAAAATAATTAAGCCAAATTAATAATTATCAGGTTAAATAATCATGTCTAGTACACACACAGGTATTGAGTGGACTGATAAAACTTGGAATCCCACAACTGGGTGCGATAAAGTTAGTCCAGGATGTTTACATTGCTACGCAGAGGCTTTGACTAAACGGTTTCCTAATAATTTTAGAAATGGATTTAATTTAACTTTACATCCCGACAGGTTGCTAGAACCTTTAAGGTGGAGAACCCCTAGCAGAATTTTTGTCAATTCCATGAGTGACCTTTTTCACGAAGAAGTACCTCTAGATTTTATACAAAAAGTATTCAAAGTTATTGAGGTTACACCTTGGCACATATATCAAATCTTAACAAAAAGACCTGAACGTTTAGTTGAGTTAGCACCTAATTTACAATTCCACAAAAATATATGGTTGGGTGTATCCGTAGAAAATCAAAATTATGTCCACCGCGTTGATTTGCTGCGTCAAGTTGCTGCAAATGTCAGGTTTCTTTCATGTGAACCACTTTTAGGTTCATTGAACCTGAACTTAAAAAATATTGATTGGGTTATAGTTGGGGGAGAGTCAGGACAAAAACATCGTCCTATGAAAATGGAGTGGGCTGAGGATATTCGTGACCAATGTCAAAAAGCTGAAGTAGCATTTTTCTTTAAGCAAGTTGGTGGAAGAACTTCTAAAGCTGGTGGTAAGTTACTAGATGGTAAAATCTGGGATGAAATGCCTAATGCTTGGCAAAAACACCATCAGCAATGGGGTGTATCTCCACAGAAATTAAGAGTTAAAAAAGAAAGTTTAGGGCTTACTGCTTAGGTGGAAAGGTAACTCTAACTCCATCTGCAAAGGTAACTTCCCCATTTTTTTTTTGTCTTTGATTAGCAGGTGGTTCTGCTGTGATTTTTCCTTGGGATTCAAGATTTTTCAGAGCGGCTTTGTAATTCTTTTCAATGTAGCGTTTACCTACATTATGCTGTAGATAAATTTTTTCCATGGTGATTGTTTTTCCTGCAAATTCATCTAGGAGCATTTGTTCTAATTCATCTAGAGGACGACTAAGTTCAAACAGCAATGGTTGCATAGAAGTAGCTGGGTTATATTCAAAAGATGGTACGCCTTGATTTTCTTCAGAACTCTCTTTAGCCATTATCTCTTTCATTATTTTATATCCCATGAATTCCTTACTGACGAAAATTAAATGATGGCTTGTACGATTTCCGGTTTCATTTTTAAAACAAAAGGGTAAAACATACTTACCACCCATTGCTTGCAGAGCTTCGCATATAGCCTCTAAGATTGTTAACTCCCTTTCTCCTGGCTTGAGTGCTTGTAGTTGTAAACGTAGTTTATCTGCTCTTGTTTTTCCAAATAGTGCATTTATATGCTCTTCAACTAATGGATTACCTAACCCCATGCTAATCCGATTGTAATTAAAAAAGAAAAGGCAATCACAGCCCCAGTTTCTGACGACTGAGTTGATAAGTTCTAATGACAATCCTTTGTATCCCCAAGGATCTACAAAGAATAATGTAGGAACTAAATTTAGCTGTTTAAATGTTTGAACAATATTTTCTCCTACTTCGTAATTGATGACGTTAGGTTGATATTTTAAGTTTTGAATACCAGGAATTGCATTGATAGCTGATTGCAGAGAATTAGTATGCTGAGAATTAGCATCATTAAATAATGTCTTCAGCATATTTCGCATATCTGGGTCAGCAATTGCGGTTTCTAAAACTTTGATTGGTGTTGATTTAGAACCATTTTCATATCTACCAGGTCCAGCAAAAAGGTCGATGTAGGCAATTTGAGAACCTCTTTTTTTTGCATGTGGTATAATTACTTTCGCCCAAGCCGGTAGATATTTTTCTACAATTCTGGCTTTAATTAAAGATTGCTCTGTCTGTTCATCAAAGAAGGAATCACCAGCCATACGTAATTACTCTATGTCAAACTAGTAAATATTATAATATATAAGTTATTAATAGATGTCTAAAAAATAATGCAGTTTATTATTGAATATGATATATAGCAATCCTAAATGATTCATGAACAATTTCTGTTCCCTGTTCCCTGTTCCCTGTTCCCTGTTCCCTGTTCCCTTTCCTCACTGATAATTTCTCAAGTCAAATAGGATGACTATAGTTTGACTTGTTGCCAAGGTTGCAACTAATATTTTAAGAAAAGTAGCAAGAAAGCTAGGTTTAGACCTCAGCCGAAGCAGTAGGGTGTCTTTGATAGCACCATTGAAGGGTTATTTGTGGAGTCTTGAAGAATTACCCGGCTTCTAGCCCAGGAGGGTATCAAACCCACCTAATTATACTGCTAGATAAACAATGCTGGAGAAACATTAAAAAATTCTCCTAAAGCTTTGGCTTGACCTTTACTAATTGCTCTTTTCCCATTGACAACTTCGCAAACAACTCCTTTCGAGCCAATAATTCCTACTAAGTCAGATTGTTTAATTCCCTGAACATCCATTAAGTGCTTCAGAATTGCACAAGGGGACGATGCTTCAATGGGATACTGCTTGTTTTCAAATTCTTCAATAAGAGTTACTAAAAGCTCTAGTATAGCAGTTTGCTCTGGCGTACGTTGTTTACAGGCCATTAATTGCTCAACTGTTTTTAAAGCGCGATCGCATTCTTTTTCTGTGGTGATAACTTGAGGTTGATACTCTAGCAGAAGTTGACTGTAAGTGATTCTGTTAAAAGAAGTCGTCATATTCCTTTGCGCCCGCTTGGCGGCGACCCAACATTAGGAGGATTTTCCCCCGTTATCGGCGGAGACCCGTATCATGGCTTACTTCAATCCACAAAAGTAAGTATGAAAGTTAACAGTTATCAATCTAATATATTATTATATAATAATTATATCTAGTTCTCAAAAGAAAGGGTCATTTTTCCATTTATCTTTACTATATTCAGCGTGGGTTAAAAAATATTTGTAATAAACTGTTTGAATTTCATAATCAATACTCACAATGAGGCGATAGGCATTACCTTTAATATTGAATACTGTAAAATTGCTGACCACATCTGCTGTGGGGTAAACTTGTGCCATGATGCAGATTTCACAACTTGATACCAAGAGTTAATAGGTTCTACTGCATCTGGGTATTTACTAGCATCAGCTCGTAAGTTGCGAATGCTGATTAGGTGCATTTTGCCGGTTTATATCAAACTAGATGTTTTTTGTCTCACTTAATTTAGGTTCTCATTTTGAGAACTAATTGTCAAGGTGATTTCTCGGTATCCATGCCCATCTTCTATAATTGATGGGATAACTTGCATATATAATCATAGGCATGAGACTGTGACAGAACCTGGAAGCTACAAAGATACGGTAAACTTACCCAAGACTCAATTTGAGATGCGGGCTAACGCGATGAAGCGGGAACCCGAAATTCAAAAATTCTGGGCAGAAAATCAGATTTACGATCGCCTGTCGCAGGAAAACCCCGGCGAATTATTTATACTCCATGATGGGCCTCCCTACGCCAATGGCTCATTGCATATTGGTCATGCCTTAAATAAAATTCTCAAAGATATTATTAACCGCTACCAATTACTGAGAGGACGTAAGGTTAGATACATTCCTGGATGGGATTGTCACGGTCTTCCTATTGAGTTGAAAGTTCTGCAAAACATGAAGTCAGCAGAACGGCAAAATTTAACGCCTTTGACACTGCGACAAAAGGCGAAAGAGTTTGCTTTAGCTACGGTAGATGACCAACGGGAATGTTTTAAACGGTACGGTGTGTGGGGTAACTGGGAACATCCCTATTTGACTCTGAAGCCGGAATATGAAGCGGCACAGATTGGGGTGTTCGGCGATATGGTGTTAAAAGGATACATCTATCGCGGTTTGAAGCCGGTTCACTGGAGCCCTAGTTCTAAAACTGCTCTAGCTGAGGCGGAGTTGGAATACCCAGAAGGTCATGTTTCCCGCAGTATCTATGCAGCTTTCCCGGTAACAGGTCTGTCTGAGGCGGCTAAACCTGTTTTGGGTGAATTTTTACCTCATTTGTCTGTGGCTGTTTGGACTACGACCCCTTGGACTATTCCGGGGAATTTGGCTGTGGCGGTAAATGGTGATTTGAGTTATGCTGTGGTGGAGGTTTCACCCACAGACCCACTGTCGCACAGAGAGTTTTTGATTGTAGCGGCTGATTTGGTAGAGCGTTTGTCTGCTATTTTGGCTGTGGATTTGGCTGTGAGAGCCACTTTTGATGGGCAGATTTTAGAACATACTACTTATCGTCATCCTTTGTTTGACCGGGAAAGTCCCGTGGTGGTGGGTGGTGATTATATTACCACTGAGTCCGGTACTGGGTTAGTACATACTGCCCCCGGTCATGGTCAAGAAGACTACATTGTGGGTCAGCGTTATGGTTTGCCAATCCTTGCTCCCGTGGATGATCATGGTAATTTTACTCAGGAGGCGGGTGGTTTTGCTGGGTTAAATGTTTTGGGTGAGGGAAATCAGGCGGTAATTGATGCTTTGACTGCTGCTGGTTCTTTGTTGAAAGAGGAACCCTACGCCCACAAGTATCCCTATGATTGGCGGACAAAAAAACCTACAATTTTTCGGGCGACTGAACAATGGTTCGCTTCGGTGGCTGGTTTTAGGGAAGCAGCTTTAAAGGCGATCGCTGGTGTAAAATGGATTCCAGCCCAAGGGGAAAATCGCATTACGCCCATGGTGGCGGAGCGTTCTGACTGGTGTATTTCCCGTCAACGGACTTGGGGTGTCCCTATCCCGGTGTTCTATGATCAAGGGACGGGGGAAGCACTGCTAAATGAGGAAACTATCAAGCACGTTCAAGGTATTATCGCTGCAAAAGGTTCTGATGCTTGGTGGGAAATGTCGGTGGAGGAGTTGTTACCGGAGTCTTACCGCCATAATGGTAAGTCTTACCGCAAGGGTACTGATACCATGGATGTATGGTTTGATTCTGGGTCTTCTTGGGCGGCGGTGGCTAAACAACGTCCAGAGTTAAGCTATCCTGCTGATATGTATTTGGAAGGTTCTGACCAACACCGGGGTTGGTTCCAGTCAAGTTTGTTGACTAGTGTAGCTGTAAATGGTGTTGCACCTTATAAAACTGTACTGACTCACGGCTTTGTTTTAGATGAACAGGGGCGAAAAATGAGTAAGTCTGTGGGGAATGTGGTTGACCCGCAAATTGTGATCAATGGCGGTAAAGACCAGAAGAAGGAACCTGCTTATGGTGCTGATGTGCTGCGTTTGTGGGTGTCTTCGGTTGACTATTCTGCTGATGTGCGTCTGGGTAGTAATATCATTAAGCAATTGGCTGATGTGAGGAACAAAATTCGCAATACAGCGCGGTTTTTGTTGGGTAGCTTAGATGATTTTGACCCGGAAACGGACGCAGTACCTCTGGATGATTTAGCAGAAATTGACCGCTATATGTTACACCGGATGACTGAGGTGTTTACAGAAGTTACCACAGCTTTTGAGAGTTTCCAATTCTTCCGCTTTTTCCAAACTGTCCAGAATTTCTGTGTGGTGGATTTATCCAATTTCTATTTAGATGTTGCTAAGGATAGGTTATACATCAGTGCGCCGAATTCTTTGCGCCGTCGCAGTTGTCAAACGGTGTTGCAAATTGCTTTGGAGAATTTAGCACGGGCGATCGCTCCGGTTTTATGTCACACTGCTGAGGATATCTGGCAATTTATCCCCTACCATACACCCTATAAGTCAGTGTTTGAATCTGGCTGGGTACAGGTAGATGAAAAATGGTTAAATCCTGATTTAGCGGAATTTTGGCAAGAATTGCGCCAAGTTCGCAATGATGTGAATAAGGTGTTAGAACAAGCTAGGGTAGAAAAAATGATTGGTTCCTCCCTGGAAGCAAAGGTTTTGCTGTACGTGAAGGATGATCAATTACGTTCCCTGGTGAAAAAACTGGATTCTGACAATGGTAATGGTATTGATGAACTGCGCTATCTGTTTATTACTTCCCAAGTGGAACTATTAGAGACTCCAGAAGCATTAGCAGATTTAAAATACAATTTGCAATCTGATAGCTGGGGAATTGGGGTAGTAGATGCGGAGGGGAAAAAATGCGATCGCTGTTGGAATTATTCTACCCATGTAGGAGAATCAGCAGAACACCCCCTACTGTGTGAGCGTTGTATCCCAGCTTTAGCAGGAGAGTTTTAATCAAATACAGAATCTCACCCCCCACCCTCAGAGGATGTCTGAGGGTGGGGTAAAACCCATGGAACCCCGTTACAACTTCTGTAATAATTCCTGAGTTAATTGATTAAATGCTTTGGAACCTGATGACTGAGGCGCATTTAAAACTACAGGTAGAAAACTATCCACAGCTTTGGCGACATTCATATCAACTGGTATTTGGGCTTTACAAATTTGTTCTACACCAAAGTCTTCAATGACGCGGTGCATTACTTGTCGATAATATCTAGCGTTGAGAAGATTAGAACTAGCCATTGTAAAGACAATTCCCAGCATTTTGATATCTATTTTGGCTTCTTGTTCGTGACTGTCCTTTAATTGACCAATACGTCGTTCTAATAGCTGGATACCAACCACAGATAAGGGTTCGGGTTTAGCGGGGAGAATGTAAAAGTCACTCGCTGCTAAAGCACTCCGGGTTAATAAATTATAGCCCGGCGCACAATCTAAAAGGATGAAATCATACTCATCACGCACTGGTTTTAAAATATTATTGATCAGGACTCTTTCAAAGCGATTCCATACAGTTTCAAAATCTTGTTCACCTAAAGCTATTGCTTGTTGGTGCAGCATTTCTGACACAACAAATTCATCATATAAGTCAATATCTCCGGGTAATAAATCTAGTCCAGGAAGATTACAAACCTGAGCTTGGATAATATCATGAATTGTCAGTTTTGCGTCTGGTTCAGGGTTGATAATTTGGTCTATTAAATATCTAAATGTTTTGCGGTGTTTGCGAAGTTTAGCAAACTCTAAAGGAGACATCATGCTAAGTGTAGCACTGATTTGGCTGTCTAAATCTAAGACAAGTACCCGCTTACCGTGATTTTGCGCTAAACAGGTGGCGATGTTGACTGTAAGGGTGGTTTTACCAACGCCGCCTTTCATATTTGCAGTAGCTATAATATATCCCATTGGTGAATTCCTCTGATGACGCGTTCCCATATTTAGGTAGGGTACACTGTTACTCAATAATTAAAACTTGTATAAAGTTAATATTTTTGGCATATTTTGGGAAACTTATTTTACAGCTTAAAATGAGGGTATGTAAATCTTTTGAGCATACAAGCTCTGTAGTCGCTGCATTTGCGCCCCTATCTGGTAAAGCAAATCACCTTTACCCAACAGGTAAGCAGCAGATGTTTCTGTCCCTCCCAGGACAATTTTTGAGTCAGCTTCGCTAGCAGTTCGCAGGGCGATTCTTCCCGGTAAGTTAGAACGGATAATGGGGGTAACAATACCCGCTTCTGGGCGCTGTGTGGCTATAATTAGATGTATACCTGCAGCTCTAGCCATTGCTCCCAAACGTTTTATACTTAATTCTAATACTTTACGGACTGCTTTTTCTGCCATAAAGTCGGCATATTCATCAAAGATGCAGACAATACGGGGTAAAGGGTGGGGGGAATTTTGATTATAGGTGATCAAATCAGGACATCTGGCGTTCTCCAATTTGTGGTAACGAGATTCCATTTCTGTAACTAATTCTTCCATGAGTTCTACAGCGCGATCGCTGTCTTTGACTACAGGAGAATATAACCAGGGGATTTGCTCAAATTCTGGGAATGTGACTCTTTTGGGGTCAACTAGTGCAATTTTCAGATGTTGGGGAGAATGATGATATAGTAAACTTAAGAGGAGCGATCGCAAAAACTCACTTTTACCGCTCCCAGTAGTACCACCTACCAAAAAGTGACAAGTATTCGCATCGGATAAATCAGCCTCTATCAAATCTCCTTCTATACTCACCCCCATAGCGATTTTTATCGGTACTGTGGGTGGTAAAAATTCCTGTTGAATATATGTTTCAAATCTAGCAACTTGACGCTGTGGACGTGGTAAATCAATGCTGACATAACCAGCTTGGGGAGCAATCAAAGGCGGTCGTTCTAAACCCAAGTGTACTTGTAAATCTGCTGATAATTTCATAATGGCATTGACTTTTACACCTAAATCAGGTTTAAGCTTCACCCTGATAAAAGCTGGACCAATCGCCGCACCCTGGTACTCCACGGGTACTTTAAAAGATTGCAGAGTATTAACTAAATCCTCCCCAATAGCATCAGCATTTACAGACTCTCCTCTATTATTTTCCCAAGTATGATCTTGAGTAACTTGATTGTCCCTGTTTTCAGGAACCACACTAAAAAAAGTCCCACACTTTTGCTGCTGGGGACAAATTTCACACAAATGAACCTGAGTTGTTACAGGTGGCCCATCGGGTTGGGGTGGTTCCCAACTCAACCATTGCTGCATCTGTAATAATTTGTAGGGAATCAGTTGATGTATTGTACTTTCTAGCTGTTCCCAAGAATATTGATATTCTTTAAACTCCGGTAAAACACAATAAACCGATGCATCCACAGCCACCTTTTTAGTTTGCCATAGCATATAACTATAAAGTGAAACCTGGGCTAATTGCGCCGATGGGTCTACAGGCTGATAGGTCTTAAATTCTACCACACACAAACGTTTTTTAGCCAAGTTAAAAACTAAGCAATCAAATTCCCCCCTCACCCGTTGCTGTCTGCCATCAGGTAAAGTAAAGTAATGCTCAAGGCTGGATTCTCCAGATATGAAAGTCTGACTAATTAAACTTTCTCCATCGCAATAACTACGATTAGCGATTAACAACTGTGCAAAGCGTTTAATCAGTCCCTGTAAGCCCTCCCAAACTTTTAATAAAATTACTACTGTATCAGGGTAGTTTTGGATTACTCTTTCTAAGTATGGGTAAAATATTAATTTATAAAATATTCCTTGCATTCTAGAGGCAACCTCCTCTATATTTAGCAAGTATGATTCTGGCTCAAATAAAGTCTGAAATTCAGGTTCTACTAAAGCTAGTTTGATCAACTCATCTGCTAATTTGTGAAAGTGGTTACCAATACCTCTAGGAGTATCAGGGGGTAAAAATATTGCTGAGTCGCCAAATTTATGATTTAAATAAAAAAGCCGCGGACATTCAAAAGCGATTCTCACCTTAGTAGGATTTAAGGAGGGGTGAGAAGGTCTTTCTTTTACCGGTTCTGAAATATTATTTTCCATATCTAATAAACTCCGATGTACAGCAGCTAAATACACTGTATCCATAGCTGCATATTGTAATTGCTTTTCGCTCAGGGGGCGTATTCCCCAGTCGCTTGCTCCTGATTCCGCATCTACATTGACAAAGTGACAAAGTTCTGATGCTAAGGTTTTCAGTTTTAAATTAGAAACTTGCAAACGTTCACGGGTAATTTTTCTGGCTATTTTTAGGGTACAGGTAACATTAGTTGCTAGTTCTCCCCCTAAATACCTCAGGTCAAAACTAGCATTGTGAAAAACCTTTTCAATACTAGAATTAACCATGATTTGATTAATAAACTTTGTGGCTAAATGATATTGATCTAATACATCCAGAATATAAGCAGATACCCCTGTTAAATCTTTAGAGTCAGCTAACACCTGAATTAGGGATAACCGGGTATTTTGAGTGTACCAATCTGCAATTTCTGTATCTACCCATAGGAGTTTTGTAGATGCTAACTCAGATATTACATATTTAATTTCGCCTGGGTCTGTGAGGTACTGCATTAACTTTAATTAAGTAAACAAATCACTTGTTCTTTCACTTCAGCATGGGGGTTAACAATTTTTACTTTCTTTTCCTGACATAATAAATCAATTAATAGGTGAGTTTCAGTTTCTTTGAGATTGGGAAACTGACTTGCTGCTTGGGAAATTAGAATAGGGACACCCAGAAAAGCTTGGGTTGTGATGACATTTAATAAAAACTCTTTGATTGGTCTGAAATCTTGTTTAGCATTTCTATTAAAGTTGCTATCATCATTAGGTTCAGGTTTGGTAATAATTCCTAAATCTTGCAGTAAAACACATTTGTGCAATACTTTACACTCACGGATAAAGCTTTGTAATGTCTGTAAATTAATGTTTTTCTTCCCTATAAATAATTCTTGGCAAAGTGCCGAATTAACTAAAGAATGGTAAGTAGCTAAGTGATGCACTGATTGAATAGTCGGTTTAATGTGAATATGTTGAGTATTGTTAAAAATCTGGCTATAGATCTCATAAGATTTCAGTTGTGGTTTTCCTACATTACTAATTCTAATTAGGACAAGTTTCTGACATAGATTTTGCTGAACTGCTTTATCACAGGCGTTCATTACATGGAAGAAATTCATCATGTTAGAATCTTCTGTCCATACAACACCTATTTTTTGTCTACTACCACGATGTTGATAACTCAAGGAATAGCTCGCATATTTACCTGCAATCATTTTAGATTTTACGGACTGCAATTGTAATGCTTCTAATGCTTCTTGCAGCATCCGCACTAACTCAGGAGATGACAATAAGGAAATTTTACTCAATTTCCCTTGATACTTTTTATATTCTTGTTGCCATAATAATTGAAATTCCGCCCGATCTTTCTCCTCAGAATCGAAGCTCCCAGAAAAATCATTCTTTCTGACTTTAAAATTTATGGGCTGTTTTTGTGGCTGTTGTGGTAGGTCAATTAATATAGTTTGTCCAATATTCAAAAGGGAAACTTTATATTTTTGGTACTCTGACCTTCCCAACATTAACGCATTTCGGGGATTAGTTTTACCACCGGGGAAATTTTTCTCTAATAATTGAATATTTAAGGGAAAAATAGGTGATTCCGGCTGGGGTTGGGCTTGTTGATATATTGTTTGTAACTGGTAGTACCACAGTGCTTCTGCTTGTTTGAGGTCAATCTGTTTTAGGAATATTTCTCTATCGATTCTCGCTCGGTCAGATTCGGGAATATGATCCCGCGTTTGCTTCCAAGGATCTAACACTAAGGTAATTATTATGAGAAAATTGTAGATATTTTCATTATGAATAGTAGTGTTTACCCTAAATATGGATTGCGGATTAGATAAGAAATTGGGTATACTTTCTACCTGATCAAAACATAAAACAATGGGCTGAGTAGCGGTGGATATTTTACCAAAGTTAGCCAAAATCTGCTTGGCTGCATCTTCTGTGTCAATACATTGCTTAACTCTTAAAGTCTGCATTGATTCTTCACTTAAGTCATCACCTCTCAACCACTCGCAAGCGAGGGGATAAAGTTCTGGATCTGTGAGGTCATGTAGAACTCCAAAATAATGATCTGGGTTGTAAATACCAGCAGTTTGATACTTTCTTTTCAGTTGTTTAATAAATTTTTGACGATCATTTAGCAATAATTGCCAAATACTATCATTAAATGGTTTATTTTTTAAGTTTCCTTGAGTGAAGGCTGATAAATTTTTCAGCCACAGAATTAGTTGAGATTCTTGCTGTCCATCTGGTACCTGAATTAAACTGTCAACGGTAGCTCGTAAGATATGACGCCAAATATAATTATCATCTACCCAGGGAGTTATATAAGCAAAAAAAGCCTTTGGGTTGAGTTGACGCTTGACTCTACCTAAAAGATAGCTTTTACCGGAACCAGAATCACCTATAAGTAAAATTGTCCGACTACTATTATCTTTAACTACTAAATTCAGCAGGTTTTCAGTTTCTGTGATTACCTCTTGATGGATTGACTCAACCATAGAGTTTAACTCTTGACTTTGACCCCAAAAATTACCCGTCCTCAAGTTTACTAAGTCAAAGGGGTTAACTTCGCGTTTAATAATGTCGTTAATAGATGCCATAATTGATTCAGGTGAGGGAGCGAACTTGATTGATAAACTAATGTATCTATTGGTCGTTCACAATTATAAAGAACAAGGAACCACCGACGTTTTGCGGAATACCTGCATTAATTTCTTGTGTGGTGTACCGTGTAGGATCTAACAATGAACTCAATTCAATTTTGTCAGTTTTTTGCAACCGATACAGCGCCTGGTCTAGTTCATCTCGTGACAGTGGCGGTTGTAACTTCTGACGTAAGTGAAAAATGGGTAAGTAATTCCTTGTACCTAGTTCTTTATCTAACTGTTGAATAATCTGTAAAATATCTTCATCACTAAAATTAAGAGTTGTTTTTGCAGTAGTAATTTCCGCTACAGCTACATTACCGCGTAAATGCTTGCGCAAAAACCGGAGGTAATTATTGAGTAAGTCTAGGCTAATATTTGCCGTTCCTGTGGGGGTGTATTCATCCCGTAAGAACTCCATTCCTCTTTCAGTTAGCCACACTTGAGATTTTGTTGTTTTGATTTTGAGTTCAATTGCAATCAAACCCCGGTCATTCAGGGTTTGTAGTACGGTGTCTCGTTCAGCAGCTTTGAGTGAGGTGATTTTACTGGGGGTGATTTTACCGGATGTTTTAGCAATCTTCTGTAGTACTTTGAGTTCTTTGGCTGGAATGGGAACTTGAGTTAAATCAAGTTTGAGCAGTGCTTGACCAGGGGGGAGAATTTTAACGCTAGCAATCTCACGAGAATAGTCTACCAGCTCGCGATCGCCTAAACTCTGGCAAGTTCGTTTACTACCTTTAAAAGCACTACTAGTCAGGCTGGCTCGATAATTTATACATCCGAGCAATTTTAACAGAAACTTTAACTCATTAGTATCCATACCTGTCAGCCTGATTTGCTATTTCCTAGAAAAATTGACAGTACATATTATAACATTCAGTCTCAGTTATCTGGGAGTATAGGTAAAAAATACTTCTGAGCCTTTGATATCAAGTCCGCCTTGTGTATTCTGGGTCTGGAGGGATTAGTTATGAAAAATTAAACTAATTTAACAGTGTGCTATCAGTAAGAGCATGGTTGGTAATTAGACATATATGTAAACCCATAACCAAAGGTAGAAGTCAATGATCGTAAACAAGTTTAAAGTTTGAATAGTATGGAAGCACATCGCTACACCTGAATAATCGCCAGTAGAAAACCTTCAATATACAATTTACAAATATTGTAAGATTATATTTACCAAACTTCTGAGAACCCTATTTTGTGTTACCTTAAAGAAATAGTATAGCAGTCAAATATACGTACGTACATATTCAAGGAACCTATGGACAATAGTTGCTGCTTATTCAAAGTTAGTTTCATGATTGAGGAGCTTGAAAACTGGCGTAGTTTATCCTGGTATTCTGCTAGGAGACCTTTTTTTGCTCAATCTCTGCAAGTAAGTAACGAGAATTTAAGGTGAATATAGAACAATTTATTCAAAGTGCAGAAGCATTACATAGCCGTTTAGCAGATTTGTACCAAACAGCTAACGTATTACCTTGGATTCCGCCTGAACTGCTACCCCAAGCTATGAAAGAACTTTATAGTAGCTCCAAAATGGTGCGGTCAGCAGCAGAGGAACTTTATCAGCAAAATGAGGAGATGATTCAAACAAGCAATTGGCTAGAAGCTGAACGCCAACGCTACCAGAATTTATTCGACTTTGCACCAGAAGCTTATTTAGTGACTAATACCGCGGGAATCATCGAACAAGCGAATCTGTCCGCAGCTAAATTACTCAACATTTCCAGACCATTACTAGTAGGTCAAGCAATAGTTAATTTTCTCCCTCTGGAAGAAAGACAGCCCTTTCGAGGTGAACTCAGCCAGCTATACCACTCGGACAGAGTCACAAGATTAAGAGTCCGCTTACAACAAAATGAATGTGAGTATTTTGACGCAGCTTTAAAAGTGTCCGCAGTCCGTAACCCAGAGGGTAAAGTAAACTTTCTCTGTTGGCTGTTGCGTAATATCAATGAAGGTGAGAAACAGAAAACAGAAGCGATCAATTATGAGAGTGATTTGATTCATGATCGACCTGTATATAAACACCTGAAAGGAGAAAGCATTCCCCTCAATCCTTTAGTTGTTTGGTATGTACGCCAGGGCTTAGTGAAGCTCAATACTTTTTGCGAAACTGGGGAAGAAATATTCATAGGATTAGCTACCAAAGACATGATTTTTGGCTCTCACATGACCTCTCTACCCATTTATCAAGCCGTAGCCCTGTGTGATGTTGAATTAAGCTCAATTTATGTAGCAGAAATAGCAGCTAACCCAATGCTCAGTCATATGCTGTTACCAAAAATTAATCAACGCTTACAACAGACGGAATCTTTTTTAGTTATTACAGGTAAGCGTCGGGTGGAAGAAAGACTATATCATCTGTTGCAACTTTTGAAACAGGAAATAGGTGAGCCTGTACCACAAGGGACTCGCTTAAGTGTGCGATTAACTCATGAAGATATGGCTAGTGCTTGTTGTACTACTAGAGTAACAATTACCCGATTGATGGGAAAATTACAACAACAGGGTTTGATTAGTTTTGACCCCAAAAAATATATTATTTTAGGGGATTAATTATCCCTTTAGGGACAATTGATGAATTGTCCCTAAGAGGATGTTTGATAAGTTCTCCACAGGTAATTTTTATTTTAGGGAACAGGGAACAGGGAACAGGGAACAGGGAACACCGAAGGATTGGGGAACACACAAAAAACAATAAAATCCAGTCCCCTCCCCTTACAAGGGGAGGGTTAGGGTGGGGTCAAATAATATTCGATACACTAATCATGACTTGACAAACATCCTCTAAGAGGATGTCGGAGATTTCTAAATGGGGAAAAAAATAACTATTTGCCCTTTCATCTCCCTCTACTACCCGCTAGCATCAACTTTGAATCCCAAGTGTAAACGCCAATTTTGTCGGGTACTCTAGAGAATCGCCCTATGCGATAACCTCGTGATAGTTCATTAAGAACTTTACTCTTGACTTCTCGCACTTGCTGATCATCTAGTTCACCATAAAGACCATTAATGATTTGCGCCACACTGAAAACCCTCCCTGAATGTTTTTCCAAGAAATCCGAAAGAGCATCGATCAAAAATCGACCTTCAAATTCTTTAACCATGGGTATGGCATTTGTCTGGGGGATAATCTGCGGTTTCTTCGGTTTATATTTCCCGGTAGGAGAGTAACTTTTAGTTTTGTTGGACTTAACTAAACTTAACTTGAGAGTGTAGCAACCAGGTTCGTCAGGAACGACTGACCAGGCGCCCCTTTCTTTCCCCTGTGTCAGGGAGGATTGCACTCTGGCTTTAACAACTCTAAAGATGGGTGATGCTAAATCTCCATAAAGCGATCGCACAATAAAGTCTATATGACAGACAGTACCAATATGTTCTTCTAGAAGACTTTTAATAGCTTCCATGCGACTTTGAGATTGATACTCAGGTACCATGGGGATATCTGGGACTTTAATTGATTGATCTTGACTTTCTAGAGATGTTGCTGGTGCGCGAGGCTCTGTAATCTCTGTATTTTTCCCATTTAAATTCTCTGACTCTTGAAGTTCAGACCTGGCGGACTTAAGAGTCTTATCAGGTATGGATAACAACGAGTCTGTTTCAGGTGGGTAGGAAACTTCTGGAAGCATTTCAAGTTTTCCCACATCCTGAGCATCTGACCCAGAAGACCAATGAGATAACAAAGAATCTACATGATGCAGCTGCGATCGCGCCTGTGTGTATAAGGTTTCATACTCTTTAACCAGACGAGCATAGTAGTCTCGTAATTCCAACAACGGCGAGATAAAAACTTCAGGGGGTGCTGATGGTAGTCGATTATTCATAAAACTTCAAATTATCCTAAATTGACATCACTTTTATAAGTCATTGCTCTGGGTTTTGCTTTTTTAGATGACTCATGGGATTTTCTTGGTGCTTGTGGTGGCCGGCATTGTTCGCAATACAATGGACGAGGCCCAAAGGTCTCGCGTTGTGTAGTTTGGTCGCATTGCTTACAGACGAAGTGGAAAACACGAGTATGAATCTGTCTTTTATGCGCCCGAACAGTATACTCTCTAACATCAATGAACTTACTAGGCATAATCCAGAACGGTGAGTTTTATTCCTATTAATATAACTATTCAAGCAAAGGAAATGTGATCAGTGTATCTTCAATTGTAAGTTTTATTCAAGTCATTGATTGGAATCAAGTTAACTTGGGAGGAACCAATAGGTTATCTTTTTGAGATACATATAGTTAATTATCACCATTGATCTGTAGATAATTTCTATGTCTTTGGGTTACTAAATATAGAAATTAGACATATTTTGAGCAATATTTCTGACAAATCATCTGAATTGTTCAGCTTGCACTTAAGGTTATGGCTTTTGATGCTACGTGTAAAAATCTCATCCAAAACTGTCTGACAATAGCAACAAACCCTTATCTGATTCCACCTATTTTTTCATACCCAAATAGTTAGTAGCCTTAGAGAAAAACATCTCTTGAACTAGGTTTCTCAGTTTTTACCCCGACTGCGTGAACTACAAATACAGCATATTTCATCTGAGTGAGGTACACAAGGGAGGTTATGGACTCTTGTTAATTAAAGTAAATCTCAAAATCCTTCTAGCTTTGATTTTGCAGTTTCATCACCAATCTTTGTAGTTTCGTTCACAAGGAAAGGCAATAAAGCACCACCAACAATCACCGCACTATCCACAAAACTAATGGAGGTAATCTTTAAAAGGTTCCTTAATGGTGGCATAGCTAAAGCCAACAGTTGTATAATAAGAGAACCTATAATAGCAGTATTTAAGTAGGTATTATTAGGTAATCTATCTTGACTAAATATGCTGTGGTTTTCCGAACGGCAGCTAATGGTATGTAGTAGTTGTGCGGTTGTTAGGGTCATACAGGCCACAGTACTAGACCGGGATCCTGTACCATATCTGAGGATAGCATAAATGTATGCTGCTAAAGTACTCACAGATATTGTTCCCGACTCAAAGACAATTCTACCCAAGTCAGAATTTTTAATAATTGGTTCATGAGGATTTCGCGGCGGCTGACTCAATACGTCAGGTTCTGGTGCTTCCATAGCTAGGGACAAACCAGGGAAAATATCACTGATTAAATTGAGCCACAGCAGTTGAATAGCATTTAAGGGTTCACCTAAACCAGCAGCTGTAGCGGTGGTCATGACCATGATTTCGCTGAGATTGGTAGAGAGGAGGAAATGCACTGATTTTCTAATGTTGTTATAAATAGTCCGCCCCCGACTGACAGCAATGATCATAGTTTCTAGTCTGTCATCTTCTAGGACAATATCTGCCACTTCACGCGCCACATCAGTTCCTCCCTTACCCATTGCCACACCGACTTGCGCCGCCTTCAGTGCTGGCGCATCATTAATACCATCCCCGGTCATGGCCACCACTTTTCCCGCTGCTTGCAAAGCTTGGACAATTTGCAGTTTATTGCTAGGACTGATACGGGCAAAAACGTTAACTTTATCGCTGACTGCTGTCAGTTCATCGGGAGTCAGACTTTCAAGGTGGGTAGCATCCAGAATCTCTAATTGGGAATCTTGACTTAATTCTAATTCCTGAGCGATCGCATAAGCAGTGGAACTTTGATCACCAGTAACCATCACCGTCTCAATTCCAGCTTGATGAAAATCCCCAATTAATTGTTTCACACCCATTCTAATCGGGTCTGTCATCCCCACCAAACCCAGCCAAATCAGGTTGGTTTCATAATTATCAGAATTGCCATGATCAACATAGCTATAAGCTACCCCCAACACTCGCAGAGCCTTTGCAGCCAAGCGATGGTTTTCCATTTCAATTACCCGCCTGTCTTCTGCTGTTAAAGGCACAACTTGGCCATTTTTCATCCACCATTGACATAAGTTAATCATTTCGCCGGGGTTACCTTTAACTGCAATCAACTTGTGATCATTGTCAATGCGATGAATTGTACTCATAAGATTACGGTTTTCACTGCGCAGATTAGTTTCTAACAGTTCATACTTTTGTCTGAGTGCGATGACATCCACCCCAGCACTAATTGCCAAGTAAATCAAAGCATTTTCCGTGGGCGAACCTGTAACCGCATACTCACCATTATCCTGTAGAGTGACTTCACTTTCGTTGCACAGAACGGATATATGAATCAGCTTTAACAGTTCATCATTGCTGTAGGGGTTAAGATTTTCTTCCTCCACAGTAATTTGTTGAGTGGTTGTACGTATTTCCACTACCAACATTTTATTTTCTGTAATTGTCCCGGTTTTATCCAAGCAAATTGTTTGTACAGAACCCAAAGCCTCCACAGCCCTAAGACTGCGAACCAGGACATTATTCTTCCTCATCTCACGGATACCTAAAGCCAGGGTTGTGGTAGCAATTGTGGGCAAACCTTCAGGAACAGCCGCTACCGCGAGGGATATAGATGATTGCATCATTGTTAATAAACCATATCCCCGCAGCACTCCCAAACCAAAGACAAAACTACAAATTCCCATACCCAATAAAACCAGTTGATTTCCCACCTGGTCTAGTTGTCTTTCTAGCGGGGTATCTGTAGCTGTGGACTGATTCACCAGTTGTTGGATTTTGCCCATTTCTGTAAATCTACCTGTGGCCACAACCACAGCCAATCCTTGACCGCCAGTGACAAAAGTTCCTTGATAGACCATGTTCAAGCGGTCTGCTAAAGGTATATTTTCACCAGACACAGGCGCAGTAGTTTTAGTAATGGGGATGCTTTCCCCAGTCAGGGGAGATTCATCAACAATCAAGTTATCAGCTTCCATGAGTCTGGCATCTGCGGCGATATAACTACCAGATTTGAGCAATAAAATGTCTCCTATAACCACGTTCTCTGTAGGTATTTCCACCTGCTGACTATCTCGAATTACCCAAGTTAATATTTGCTCTTGACTTTGGAGAGATTGAATGATTTTTGCTGATTGGCTTTCTGTGGTGTATCCAATGAAGGCATTCAGACCCACAACACCCATAATTACCACAGCATCTATTATCCCCCCGGTAATCATGGCAATTCCGGCCGCTCCCACTAGTAAAGCTACTGGCAGAGATTTAAACTGGTCAATTAAAATATTGCTAGGGGAACGGGTCGGAATTGCAGTTAAAACATTTCGCCCATATTTACTGAGGTTTGCTATGGCAGACTCACTAGATAAACCTGATATTTTCGCAGAATTTAACCTATCTATGACTCTATCTGCTGTCATTAAATGCCAATTATCGGTGTTTTCTTGGTTGGCATCATTAATAACTAATCTCTGATTATTTAACCAACTTTCGGTTGGAGTCAAACTAGATTTTTCTTGAAATTTTCTTAAAGTTGTCTCAAGAAGTAAACCTATAGTCTGAAAGCTATGTTTATTTGTGAAAATAACCAGAATATTACTAGTTAACGAATTAGCAGAAACATAAATTATTTCTGGGTTATTACCAAGCGATCGCTCTAAATATCTTTCTAGTAATAGCGAACCATAAAGTTGATTAACCTTGTATCTAGCTCTCCCTTTAACTTTAGTGTGTATAGCCTTAATCACAGCAAAATTTGCTCCTGTAACGCCGCTAATAGCTGAGAATATTATAATTTATCTAGCAGTTTTGCATCTCCCTATCAAGTAACAATCCCCTGCATTTTCTGCCAGGGGAGTGTCAACCTGTGAATAATTTAGTTTTTTTCCTTTAGTTGAGCAGTACCTTGGCCATGAGAATTTTCTATATGTTGGTTTAAACTTTCAGCCATCTCAATGGCGACAATAATTAATTGCTCTTCCATAGCCCCATTACCGCCCTCATCACTAACTTTTGGGTAAATATGAGGGTTAGATAGCATAGCGGCCAGCAGTTGAGATGCAGTTTGTTGGAGTTGATTAAGTTGTGACACCCTTATTCCGTCCAGCCCAATGGTGGTTCAATCATGGTTTGGTCTGACTTACCCACAGCAGCGCCGGGCTTATCGAAAATCTTCACGGTGCTGGCTTGGGGGCCTTCTTCGCCCATTTCTTCGGCAAAATGGACTGCGGTACCAATTTCTAAACGTTCAAATTCGTGATGTAACACACTATTGCGGTGAAAGTAAATTTCTCGGCCTTCTAAAGTTCTTAAGAAGCCATAGCCCCTATCTTTAAAGAGTTTGGTAACTAGTCCCGTTGCTTCCTGAAATTGTTCCTGATTATGACCTCGTAGCTTACCACCTTGGCCGTTACGCTCATATTGCAGTTGGTTGAGTTTAACTAGTTGCTGACGAGCGGCGTTAAAAGTATCGCGGATGACTGCATCTAATGGGTCATACTGAATACCCTCTCCCGGATTTCTTTCTGCCACAAGTTCGTGACCGGGGGGTACGGTGATATCAATGCGCACGCGATATGGTGAACCACTGCGGGGGCGGTCATGTATTTTTTCAATGGCAATATGGCAGCTACTGATGTGATCGCAAACACTCTCTAATTTAGCGATTTTCTCATGAATTAGGGTATCAATTGCATTGGTTTTCTCAACATTGCGATAAGTAATTTCTGGTGGTACTTTCATATGTTTGTCACGCTTGGGGTAAACCTAGGTACCAATAGATAGTGGTTGATAGCTAGTTTCAGCTTGGAAAAGCAAATCGCGGACTTGCTCATCTGTAGTTTGGGGAAAGTCTTCGTACCATAGACCAACACTATAAAAGGGGTCAGGTGTGGCAAGGCAGATGATCTCGTTGACGGCGGTTTGTAACTCTTTGCAAGTGGCGGCAGCACCAACGGGTACAGCAATAACTATTTTGGCAGGGTGCTGTCGCCGCACGGATGCTACCGCAGCCCACATAGTGGCACCTGTAGCTAACCCATCATCTACCAAGATGACTATGCGTCCTTCTAAATCAGGGTCAGGGCGATGGCCTCTATACAGTAGTTCTCGACGTTCTAATTCTCGTTCTTCTTGCGCCGCAACTCTAGCAATTGTTTCTTCGGATATCTTCACCAAATTGATAATATATTCGTTAATAATCCGCACGCCACCAGATGCGATCGCCCCCATTGCTAGTTCTTCTTGTTCAGGCACACCCAATTTACGCACCACCAGCACATCTAAGGGAGCATTTAACCCTTGAGCAACTTCAAAACCTACGGGTACACCGCCTCTGGGCAGAGCTAACACCATGACATCTGTAGTGTTAGCATAGTCTGCTAATTCTCGGGCCAACATTTGACCTGCTATTGTGCGATTTTTGAATAGCATGGTATTACTCTCCTGATATTTGCCTCAGAATTGAGGTTTTACTGGACTTTTCCCCTCAAAGAAAAGTCGAAATTCTGACTGATCAACAGCTGGCATTTTTCCTCCCGATTTGGTTGAGTCTTTCAGTGGTAATGGTGACCACTAACAGTCATCAAGTCTTGCTAGTGTTTCTGAACTGATCATAGAAAGCTAGACCTGGCATGACCTCTGACTAACGACGCGACATCAACAATCTACTGATCTATCTAATGGAGGAGAAAAAAATAGAACCTCACCCCCAATTCCTTTCCTTAGTAGGGAAAGGGAGACTTTGAGACAAGTCAAAGGTGGGGTGAGGCCAAAAACCAGATTACTGTGTTACTTAATTCATATTCCGGCGCTAATGTCGGCCATCGGGAGAGTATTAAACATTAGCTTACGGACGCTCTTCAATCACACGGTCAATTAAGCCATATTCTTTAGCTTCAGCAGCAGACATGAAAAAGTCCCGATCCATGTCTTTTTCAATCTTGGCTAAAGGTTGACCAGTATTCTGAGCATAGATATTATTTAGCTGGCTACGAATCCGCAGAATTTCTCTGGCTTCGATTTCGATATCACTGGCTTGGCCACGGGTTCCGCCGGAGGGCTGGTGAATCATAATCCGAGAATGAGGTAATGCCATGCGCTTACCCTTGGTTCCGGCTGCGAGCAGGAATGATCCCATGGAGGCTGCTAGACCTACACAAATTGTCACCACATCTGATTTGATGTGTTGCATGGTGTCAAAAATGGCCATGCCAGAGGTTACCATACCACCAGGGGAATTGATGTATAAATAAATATCCTTACCTGGATCGTCTGAATCCAGATATAGCATTACCGCAATAATTTGGTTAGCAATTTCATCATCAACATCTCGGCCTAGGAAAATAATCCGCTCCCGGTAAAGGCGATCGTAGATGCTAATCCAGTCTGTATATTGTCCTCCGGGCATCCGGTAAGGAACTTTAGGAACACCTATAGGCATATTCGTTACTCCGCTTGTAATTAGTCATTGGTTATGAGTGATTTACCAAGGTAAATCACTACCTGTGTTACTTAGAGAACACTGGCAGGTAATGGGGGATTGGCGAGTTCCTCTTTTTCAAAAACTCGGTCAATTAAACCATACTCCTTAGCTTCATAGGGAGTCATGTAGAATAGCCGATCCATGTCTTTGGTAATTTTTGCTGGTGCCTGTCCGGTGGTGTGGGATAGAATATCTACCATTGCCGCTTTGTTGACCAAAACTTCTTTTGCCCGAATTTGAATATCCGTTGCTTGACCTTGGGCGTAGCTCTTAGGTTGGTGTAGGATAATGGACGAGTGGGGCAAACTGGCGCGACAGCCTTTTGTACCAGCGCTGAGTAACATTGCCGCCATACCCATTGCCGAACCAATACAAATGGTGTGGATGGGGGGCTTGATGTATTTCATCGTGTCATAGATGGCGAAGGCTTCGGTTTCAAAGCCAATGGGTTCGCCACTGTAACCGGAGGTTCCTGTGGAGTTGATATAGATTTTTATCGGCTTCTCTGGGTCGTCTGACTGCAAATACAGCAATTCAGCAATAATCAATTCTGTTACCGCTGGCACCAATGGCATTCCCAGATAGACAATTCTTTCCTTCATCAATAAGGAAGGTAAGTCTGGCGGGGGTGTCCGGTAAAAGTTATCACCGTAATAAGGGGCTTGCACAGCCTTGATGGGGGAATTGTCCATAGCAACTGATCGCCTGAAACTATGCCGTTAACTGTAATACATCCTAACGCGATGTTAGCTGACTTCAAGTGTGGATTTCTCGCTAATTAGTGATTGACCCTGCTTGTTTGCCACTGTTTGATTTTTCCGCAGTGCCGATGTGGCGTTTTGAAGTTATTTTATAGAGATATCCTAACTAAAAATTTTGGGTTATGAAGGTCAATTTACAGCCTATCTTGAATGATGGTAGTTTGGACGCATATCAACCGAGCAGTCAACGTCAGTTGTCTATATCGGTTTCGGCTGTGGCTGAAGCTCAAGACAGTGATATACCACTGAATTTATGCTTAATTCTCGACCATAGTGGCTCAATGTACGGCCGACCTTTAGAAACTGTGAAGCAGGCGGCTAGTAATCTAGTCGATAAACTCAAACCAGGCGATCGCCTGAGTGTTGTTGCTTTTGATCACCGTGCGACTGTGTTGGTATCTAATCAAATGATTACTGACCCACAGCAGATTAAAAACCAGATTCAGAGTTTATCTGCTGGTGGTGGTACGGCTATTGATGAAGGTTTGCGTTTGGGGATTCAGGAGTTAGCTAAGGGAAAGAAAGAAACTGTTTCTCAAGCCTTTTTATTAACCGATGGTGAAAATGAACACGGCGATAATCAACGTTGTTTAAAATTGGCTCAATTAGCCACTAGCTATAATTTAACTTTAAACACCTTAGGATTTGGTGACAAATGGAATCAAGATATTTTAGAAAAAATCGCCGATGCTGGCTTGGGTAGTTTGTCCCACATTCAACGACCCGAACAAGCAGCAGATGAGTTTAACCGCCTGTTTAGGCGTGTGCAAGGGGTGGGATTGACTAATGCTTATTTGCTGATCTCCCTGATGGGTCATACTCGCCTAGCAGAACTTAAACCCATTGCTCAAGTTGCGCCAGAAACCATTGAGTTACCAGTGATCCAAGAAGCAGATGGGCGCTTGGCTGTGCGCTTGGGAGATTTAATGAAGGATGCACAAAGGGTAATTTTGGCTAATATCTACCTGGGACAATTACCACAAGGTCAACAGGCGATCGCTAATCTCCAAGTCCGCTATGATAACCCGGCTCAAAATCAAATGGGTTTATTGACTCCTTTAGTCCCGGTTTATATCCAGGTAACGGGGATGTATCAACCAAAAACTGATGCACGTGTGCACCAGTCTATTTTGGCATTGGCTAAGTACCGACAAACCCAGTTAGCTGAGGCGAAATTACAACAGGGCGATCGCGCCGGTGCTGCTACTATGCTGCAAACTGCGGCGAAAACGGCTCTGCAAATGGGTGATCAAGGGGCGGCAACGGTGTTACAAACTTCTGCTACCAGATTACAATCTGGGGAAGAATTATCCCAGAGCGATCGCAAGAAAACCAGAATTGTCTCTAAAACGGTCTTGCAAGATACTCCTAGCCAATAAAGGTTAAACTACTCTGTAATAAAAATGCCTTTTATTACAGGTAATGCTCAAATTACATACGTATCATTGAAATAGTAAAACTATTGCTGTGGCAGTATCTTTGCCCCATCTTCCACCTGAAACTGATAACCTTGGCTGTATCTTTCTAAACAAAATCGGTGCAGTGGGACTACACCGATAAGGCAATTTAACTTTAGTTCGCCGTGAGATTTCATGCCAAAGCTGAAGCCTGAGGTTTAGCAAAAATCATGCGTCCGGCGGAGGTTTGCAAAGCACTAGTAACCACTACCCGCACCTCACCACCGACATAACTTCTCCCCTCTTCCACCACAACCATTGTGCCATCATCGAGGTAGCCCACTCCTTGAGTGGGTTCTTTACCTTCTTTGAGAATCTTTAGGTCAAGATTATCACCAGGTAAATAAGTAGAACGCACAGCATTTACTAAGTCATTCACGTTCAGAACCGGCACTTTCTGCACGCTGGCTACTTTGGATAAGTTGTAATCATTGGTGAGGAGTGTACCGTTGATTTCTTGGGCAAAGCGGACTAATTTAGCATCGACTGTGGCAGTTTCTTCATAGTCCACAGGGTTAATCAATATCCGATCTGGGTAATCTTTCTTAATGCGGTTGAGAATCTCTAATCCCCGCCTTCCCCGGACTCGCTTTTGGTCTTTGCTAGCATCAGCTACTTGTTGCAACTCCTGCAATACAAACTGTGGTACTAAAATTTGTCCCTCGAGAAATCCGGTTTCTAGGAGAGCTTCAATGCGACCGTCAATAATGCAACTAGTGTCTAAAACTTTGGTACTGGCAGGTTTGAGTGTGCCTTCCACTACCATTGTTTCTACAGTGTTGGGATTAATGAACCGCAATAACCCGCGTCCGTGGGTATCGGCTAAATTCATCCCGGTCACAGCCAGTAAAATACTGCCGACAACGGCTACTAGTGGCTTAATAAAGCCAAAATCCTGGGGAATTGGTAGTAAAAATAATGGCGCTAGCATTAAGTTAGCTAGTAATAGCCCAATAACTAGGCCAATGGCGCGAGTTAAGATCATTTCCAAGGGCATTTCTCGGACTTGTACCTCTAAGCGCCGATATGATGTTTGGAAACGTAGACCCACTGCACCGCCAAGAATAGCGGCAAATACGGCAAAAACCAGGCGTAAAGCGTCTAGGTTTGTGACCCCATCAAGGGAACCGTCGGGTAGTAGTTCAATGCTGTAGAAGCCGATTCCCGCTGCTGCTAGGATGAATGAGAGAATAATAATGGCGTCAATCATAGTTGTCTTGTTTTCCCGCGATTGTGTGACCCAATAAACTCAAGTATTTTTCATCGGTGGGAGAGATTAATCAATATTGACTTACATTAGGGTTTTTAGCAGGTAATATCTGCAAATATTATAACTAAACTGTTTTTTGGGAATATTTTTCATACTTTTGTTGTAAAACGATAAGAAATTGTAAGAAAAACTATTTATTTTCACTGTTTGTCATACTCACTGGGGTTGATTAGTTCTTACTGACAATGAATCAAAAACTTAATGTTCCTGAAATGGCGAGTGCTGCATATGTACACATTCCCTTTTGCAGACGGCGGTGCTTTTATTGTGATTTTCCTGTGTCTGTGGTGGGCGATCGCCTGCGGGGCGAAACATCTGGTACTATATCCCAGTATGTGGAGGCTCTATGTCGGGAAATTGCCATGACTCCCACTGGTCAACCTCTGAAGACAATTTTTTTTGGTGGTGGTACTCCTTCTTTACTATCAACAAAGCAGTTACAACAGATATTAGCAACGCTGGAAAAACATTTGGGAATTGCTGCTGGTGCAGAAATTTCTATGGAAGTAGACCCAGGAACCTTTGATTTAGCACATATATCTGGCTATAGCAGCGTTGGTGTAAATCGGGTTAGTTTGGGTGTACAAGCCTTTCAAGCCGAATTATTGCAGTTTGCGGGGCGATCGCATTCTGTTGTAGATATTTTTACATCTGTGGAATTAATTCATCAAGTCGAAATTTCCGAATTTAGCTTAGACCTCATCTCAGGTTTGCCGCATCAGTCTTTAGAACAATGGCAGGATTCCCTAGATCAAGCAGTGGCAATGATGCCTACTCATATATCTATATATGACCTTACCATAGAGCCAGGTACGGCCTTTGGTCGTTACTACAAACCTGGTGACCAGCCATTACCAACCGATGAAACCACAGTCAAAATGTACCAAATGGGGCAAAAAGTTCTCACTGATGCAGGTTATGAACATTACGAGATTTCCAATTATGCCCGACCCGGTCATCAATGTCAGCATAATCGGGTATATTGGGAAAACCGCCCTTATTATGGTTTTGGTATGGGTGCGGCGAGTTATATAGATGGAAAGCGCTTTACCCGCCCCCGTAAGACCAAGGAATATTACCGATGGTTAGATTCTGGGGGTATAATTGATTGTGAAGTGACTCCCCCAGAAGAAGTATTGTTAGAAACCTTAATGTTAGGGTTGCGTTTGGCTGAGGGTGTAAGTTTGGGTATGTTGGTTGGGAAGTTTGGGGAAGATCAAGTCAAAGAAATTTACAAATGTTTACAGCCTTATTTAGATAAGGGTTGGGTAGAAGTTATTGGGGAGAGGTTGCGCTTGTCTGACCCCCAAGGGTTTTTATTTTCTAATGTGGTGTTAGCTGATTTGTTTGAACAGTTGGGTTGAAACCAATAAGGTCCACGACGTGTAACTAATTGTAACTGATTTGCTTAAAACAAGCAAATCTCATTAACTCACGCTACACTAAAAGTAGTTGATTTAATGAAGTCTTGATGCAACATATCACTCCCAAGGAAGCAGCTAAAATCCTTGGTGTCCATGTCTCCAGTCTCAGGAGATGGGAAAACGAAGGTAAGCTTAAAGCAATCCGTACACCAGGCGGTCAAAGGCGGTTCATCCTCGAAGAAGTC
>NZ_JANQDF010000172.1:0-37877 GCF_029891675.1 Anabaenopsis tanganyikae CS-531 | reverse complement strand
TGATTTAAGTGCATGGAAGCGCTGTCCTTTTGAGTTCCAACCGTAATCATACTGGTCTCGGTTGTCCATTCCTGACTCATCGAGATATACAATCTTCTCCACAGGTAACTTAGACAACTGCGTTACGAAAGCCTGTCGTTTAACCTCATCGCGCTCACGGTAGCCATAAGTCTTTTTTTTCGCGTAAAACCAATTTTTTTCAAAGCTCTTGAGATTGTGCGCTCGCTAATTTCTTCAGGCCAAAGTGAGGCCATCTCTACTTGGGTTTTATCGCCATGCACGGAAGCGAACTCACGAAATTTTTCCCAATCGGTAATTTTGTGACCATTCCCAGGACGCTTACTAGGCAAGGCTTGGAAGTCCCCCGTTTCGGTTTTTCGCTTCAACCATAGGGTGATGGTGTTGCGACTAATATTAAACATTTGACTGGCTTCAGTTTTCTTCAAGCCATCGAGTTCAATCGCTTGGATTACTTTTTGACGAAGGTCGTAACTGTACGGCTTGGGCATATACCTGTAGCAAGCGAGCGCTTCACATGAAAAGGGACTACTTATAGTTTATGCTTAAATTACCTTGGCGGTTGCTATACCTAATCTATTAAATTAAGTAAATCACGTTGTAAACGTTGCGTAGCATGGCTTAGGCCTGCGTAGCAACATCAGTTTAGAATCCCCTGTGTTTCAACCAGGGGAGATGTCAATTATTTAATATGAGCAATGGTGACACCACTACCACCATCTACTTGTTCTGCTGGTTGGTGGTGGCTAACTCTGGAGTGCTGATGCAAAAAGGCGTGAACTCCTTGCCGTAATTTACCGGTACCATGTCCGTGAATAATCCAGATTGGCCCTGTAGCTTCAGAAATTGCCTGATCTAAGATAATTTCCGCATCTGCTACCCGTTTACCACGCAAATCCACTGTATTTCGAGACGTGCGAATAGCTGGGGCGGGTTTTTCCGGCTGAGGAACTACCGCGGGCTTCTGTTTAACTACTGGTTCAGCTTTTTGACCATCCAAAGATTCGATGTCTTCGAGCTTAACCGTCATCTTCATCATCCCAAAGCGAACGCTGAACTCACCATCCTCATCGGGAGCAGTTAAAACTTCCGCTGTTTGTCCAAACTGGGAAATCCGCACGCGATCGCCCACTTTGGGCTTAAACCCAACTTTGGGTTTTGCTGGTGCTTTTGGTTGATATTTTTGGGCAATTTGATTTAATGCATCCGTTGCTTGTTGAGCATCTTGGGCTTTAGGTGTACCTTTTTGCAACCGGCGAATCACTTGGGCAATTTCACCTTTAGCCTGAGCGATGGCTTGTTGTACTGCTACTTCCTGATCAATCCGCAAAGCTTTTTCCCGTTCCTGCAAAGCTTGAGATTTTGCCGACACTTCCTTATATAAACGTTCCGCTTGCTGCAACAAACTTTGAGCTTCCGCAGCTTTAGTTTCTTGGCTGCGGCGTTGCGCTTCTAACCCAGCAATCACCTGATTAATTTCGTCCGTAGCTCCTCCCACTTGAGTTTTTGCCTGTTCTACCACCTCTGGTTTTAAACCTAAACGCAGAGCAATTGCTAAGGCGTTAGAACGTCCAGGAATCCCCCATAATAAACGGTAGGTAGGCGAAAGTGTGCTTTCATCAAATTCTACAGACGCATTTTCAAATCGCTGATCATCATATTTGAGCGCTTTTAATTCACCAAAGTGAGTTGTGGCCATTGTTAGCCGGGCATGATTAGCTAGATATTGTAGTAGAGCGATCGCTAAAGCACTACCTTCTGCTGGATCAGTTCCCGCCCCCACTTCATCCAGAAGGACGAGGGATTGGGTATTATCTGCCTGTTCCCCAAGACTCAAAGCATTCAAAATCCGACTAATCCGGCGAATATGTCCAGAAAATGTTGATAAACTTTGCTGTAATGATTGTTCGTCCCCAATATCAGCTAATACCTGGTCAAACCAAGGTATTTCTACTGGTTCGCGGGCGGGAACAAATAACCCTACCTTCGCCATTAATGCTGCTAAGGCCAGGGTTTTTAAAGTGACTGTTTTACCACCGGTATTTGGTCCAGTAATCGTTACTACCCGAATATGGGGACTAATTAATAAATCCACTGGAACCACCCCTTGACCATGTTCATGCTGCTGTTGCCACACTAACAGAGGATGGCGTAATTGCCTTAGGGTAATGACTTCATTTTCCCCACGGTTAATAAATCTGGGAGGATTAGCTCCTAACCAAAAACTGTACCTAGCCCTGGCGGTTGCTAAATCCAATGTGGTCACAATTGCTAACAACCGTTCCAAATCTACTTTGACTGCTGCGACTTGCTGTGTCAGCATCCGACGAATGGCTTCTTCTTCAACTTCCTCTCTTCTGAGAGTCTGTCGCAGTTGGTTACCCAAAGGCACTATAGAATTAGGTTCTATATAAAGAGTAGCTCCACTGGTAGAAGTATCATGTACAATACCCGGTATCGCATCCTTTTGGGGTGCTTTTACTGGGATAACAAAGCGATCGCCTCTTTGGGTAATAATTTGTTCTTGAACTGCGCTCGATTTTGCATGTAATATATTTTGCAATTTTTGAGTAATTTGAGCGCGTAATTTACGTACTTCTGTACGAATTTCACCCAGTTTTTGGCTAGCACGGTCGGTTACTTGGCCTCGTTCATCAATACATCGGTGTATTTCCTGCTCTAGTTCGGGATAAGTCCGTAAATCAGCAACTAACTGTGTGAGTACGGTCAAATCTTCTTGATTATCAATGACGCGGCGTAAATTTCTCGCCCCTGCCAAGGTCGTAGCGATCGCTAGCAGTTCATCCCCTGCTAAAATACCGCTAAGTTCTGCCCGTTCTAAAGAATCGCCAATATCTTGAACACCCTCAAATGACAATCCCGTTGTCATTCGATTCTCCAGTTGGTAAACTTCTTTAGTCTGGGCAAGTAATTGCTCACTTTCTGCTTGAGATGCAGGTATTTTCAGATGCAGTGATGCGATCGCCCCTAGTTTAGTAGCCGCAAATGTGGAAAGATGCTGACAGAGGCGATGCCATTCGAGTAGTTCTAAGGTTTCAGACTGGATCAAGGCTTCAATATCTAATCTAAAAGAATTGTAACAATTGTGGCTGCTATAGGACTCACTCTTCAAGGAGAAAAAATTACTGGGTCATGAGACCACTGTATTACTACCTCTTGACTCTTATGCAGATATATGCTAACTATCTTCAATTCTAGCCTGAAACAGGGTCAAGTTGGCATTTAAATACAAGAGTTTCTCAAATCTGCCCAACCAACTCAATATTATTCGGGCAACGGATTTTAAAATTAGTTAAATATTTCAAGAAGTTTCATACAAAATATTAAAAAATATATTCTTGTGTGCAAAGAAAAAAAATAGCCAAAATCATACTCTAATATTCTGATGTGAAAACTATCAATTTCAATTAATGCCAACTGTATACAGGTATCACAGAAGCTAGTCAGCATAGTATATCGACAAAATCTTATGCTATTTAACCCCGCCAATTTACCCTATTGGATATTCCTAGGCATGGGAATATTGCTGTTTGTATTTCTGATCATTTCCATTGGGGGAGATGGAGATGTAGAATATGATGACGATATCGATATCCAAGTCAACTTTGATCAATTACTAGGATGGGCAGGCATTGGCAAAGCTCCACTCATATTGTTACTAGCAACAGATTTGAGTTTGTGGGGTATTTTAGGACTGATATTAAACAGTTGGGCGATTAGCCTAAGTAAAGGTAATTTAAGTGGGTTTATTAGTGGAACTGTATTATTAATTTCGCTAATTATCAGCTTATTACTGGGCAGATTAATAGCACAAGTAATTGGGAAAATATTTGCTGAATTTGGTGAAGATACTAGTAAAGAGCGATTGATTGGTTGTCTGGGTACGGTTACTTCCTTTTACATTCCTAGTGAACAGGAAGGTAAAATCGGGCAAATAGACATACTAGATGGAAAATCAAATTTTTTGACAATTAGTGCAGTTTTACCAAAATGGGCAACTGTGTCGCCCAAACGTGGAGAAACAGTAATTGTCATTGAAATCAATCAGCAAAATTATGTTGTGATTGCCCACAAGAGTCGTGATGAACAACTTTGGCTAGCCAACTCCATCAACCAAGATAAAAATTAAACAAATAGAACAAATAGGGATCATAATTATGTTATTTTGGTTAACTTTTATCCAGTCATTGCCAACTGTAAACACACATCAAACCTTACAACCAAAACAGCAGGAAACAGGATATCTCGTTCAAACTATCCCAGTGAGAACTCAATCTACTATCGCTCAAATCCATAGTTCATTGGTATTACCAGGAGTAATTGGGGCTTTCATCCTATTACTTTTATTGAGTTTGTACGCTTACACAAGAGTTTATGTAGTCACACCCAATAATGAGGCTTTCGTCAGAACTGGGGGACTGTTTACAAAAAAGAAATCGGTAATTCTTTATGGCGGTTGTATTGTTTTACCAGGATTCCACCAACTGACTCGCGTCCCCCTGCGAGAAATTTCTATTGATGTAGAACGTACTGGAAAACTAGCCGTGCGTACTAAAGACTATCTGAGAGCAGATATTAGAGTCACATTTTATGTGTGTATTAATGCCTCTGAAGAAGATGTCTTAAAAGCAGCTGCGAGATTATCTCAGAATGGTAACAAAATTACTGGGGAAGATATAAAGAACGCCCTAGAAAAACGTGCTGATGATGCCATTAGAGCAGCAGCTAAAACCAAGGATATTGCAGAAATAGATTCAGATAAATTGGGTTTTGCTCAAGAAGTCTTGAACTTAGTAGGACCAGATCTAAAAAAAGTGGGTTTAACCCTCAATAATATTGCAATTTCGGAAATATTAGAAAGTGTTACCTATGACCCAGATAACTTTTTTGATGCCCAAGGTGTGCGTTTAAGAACGGAAATTATTCAGCGTTCCATTGAACAAAAACGGGAAGTTGAGTTAACAACCCAAGTAGCAATTGAACAAAAAGAACTGGATGCTGAAAAGCGATCGCTACAAATTGCCCAGGAGAAAGAAAGTGCAAAACTAGCGCAAAAACTCCAAGTAGAGGCACTGAAGGCACAGCGAGAACGGGAAATTCAAGAAGCAAAAGATAAAGAAGCCGCCGCTATACAAAGAACTAAAATTATTCAAGATAAATTAGTTGCAGAAGAAGAAATTCGCAAAAAATTAGCTTTACAGCAAACCCAAATAGAAGCTGAGATTGCTCTGGAAGAACGAAACAAACAGTTAAAGGTGACCCAATCCCTGCAAAAACAAGAAGCCGAAATTGCCGAAATTGACCGTCAACAAAAGGTAGAATCAGGCAGACTCAAAGCACAAGTAGAAATAGTTGAGTCAGAAAGATTAACACGCATTGCCCAAGAAGACGTTGCGATCGCCATTGCGTCCAAAAAACGTGAAAGCTTTATAGCGCAGGCAGAACAAGCCAAAGCGGAAGAATCAGTCAATACAGCCGGGGAAATTGAAAAAGCCGAACGTGACAAACGCTTGTCAACTATTGCAGCGGAAAAGGCCGCCCAACAGCTGAGTATTAGCGATCGCAATATCATAGAAATAGATGCTTTCCGCCGTCGTCGCCAAGCAGAAATTGCCCAAGAAGCAGCAGAATTAGAAGCTGAGTCAATTCGGATCCTCGCCGCAGCTAACCGCGATCAAGTTTTAGCAGAAGCAGAAGCCCTAAAAGTGAAAATTGCCGCCGAAAATACCATCAGTAATGCTAACCTATCTGCTAAAATTATCACTACCATTTGGCCGGAATTAGCCGATAAACTCCCGGAAATTATTACCGCATTAGCACCTCAACCTGGAGTTTTAGGAGATACTCGTATTTACTCATTCCCTGGTGCTAACGGTACAAATAGCAGTCAAGATATTAACAAATTACTTCTTTCTACCAGTGGGCTTTCCTTAATTAATACCTTGCTTGACGAAGGGAAGTTAGGGGAATTAATCGGGCAATTTAGCCAACTAGTCCGTACTGAAAATCAAGTAATTAAGGACACAGACAGTAATGTTTACTTATCTAACAAGACAACACAAACTTATAGCCAGACCAACAAAGAAATTGGTTAACAATAGTTAGGAACGCTTACTTAGTATAAAAGATTTTATGACAGGCGCAGCAGTCATCATATCCTAGCTCCGTGGGAGGACTTAAGTCCTCTCTCCGTCAGGGAGGCAGAGCAATGAGTAAAAACAAAAAATTAAAATTTCTGGTCACAATGGGGTAAATCCTAATATTCATTACTGGCAAAAAAACTGCTGCAAATACCCTCACAATTTGATACCCTAGCTTAAACAGATTTGAGAAAAGTTAAAGCGTGGAAATTCAACTTGGGCGCGGGAAAAAAGCTCGTAGAGCTTATGGAATTGATGAAATTGCTCTAGTTCCTGGTAACAGAACACTAGATCCAAGTCTGGCAGATACTAAGTGGACTATCGGCAATATTGAACGAGAAATCCCGATAATTGCCAGTGCCATGGATGGGGTAGTGGATGTGAAGATGGCTGTACGCTTGTCACAGTTAGGAGCATTAGGAGTCATCAATTTAGAAGGTATCCAAACTCGCTATGCCGACCCAGATCCGATTTTAGATCGGATTGCCTCTGTAGGGAAAAGTGAATTTGTTTCCCTTATGCAAGAACTCTATGCCGAACCGATCAAGCCGGAATTAATTGAAAAACGTATTCAGGAAATTAAACAGCAAGGTGGTATAGCCGCGGTGAGTGCAACCCCAGCCGCAGCCAGTAAATATGGTCAGGTAGTGGCAAAAGCCGGAGCAGATTTATTTTTTGTCCAGGCTACAGTAGTCTCTACAGCGCATTTATCCCCAGATTCGATAGTTACCCTTGATTTGGCAGAATTTTGCCGTTCTATGCCCATTCCGGTGGCCTTGGGCAATTGCGTCACCTATGAAGTCACCTTGAATTTACTGAAAGCCGGAGCGGCTGCGGTATTAGTAGGAATTGGACCGGGTGCGGCTTGTACCTCTCGCGGCGTTTTGGGCGTAGGTGTACCACAAGCAACGGCGATCGCTGATTGTGCCGCAGCCAGAGATGACTATTATCGGGAAACTGGTAACTATATCCCCATCATTGCCGATGGCGGTCTAATCACCGGTGGCGACATTTGTAAGTGCATCGCCTGCGGTGCTGATGGTGTGATGATTGGTTCTCCCTTTGCGAGAGCCGCGGAAGCCCCTGGCCGTGGCTATCATTGGGGAATGGCAACTCCTAGCCCAGTATTGCCCCGTGGTACGCGCATTAACGTTGGTACTACTGGCAGTCTAGAACAAATACTCATTGGTCCTGCCGGACTAGATGATGGTACTCATAATCTTTTGGGAGCCTTGAAAACTAGCATGGGTACATTAGGAGCCAAAAACATCAAAGAAATGCAGCAAGTAGAAGTGGTAATCGCTCCTTCCCTACTAACCGAGGGAAAAGTGTACCAAAAAGCCCAACAATTAGGCATGGGTAAATAAACAATCCCCCATAGGCACTAGAGAATCACTAATAAGAAATAAATTATTTAGTTTCTACCATGCCCTATACCCCATACCCAAACTCAAAGTTGGCAGAAATTTTTTTCCAGACTCTTAAAAAAATCCTGGAAAAATCCAATCTGTAGCCTACAATGGAGATAGCGGAGACGCATGTTTCCGTTCACTCCTCACACCACACTCCGCCCGGACTACTGTTCGGGCGGTTCCTTATGTTTATCCATAATTTCTTTAACTTCGTTGCAAATGTACATTCTTCACCTCTAAGCTGCTGCTTTTGCTATGGTAGAATTTTCACCAAACTCAAAAATATAATTGGCAAAGGTTTTTAGGCATGTCAGCAGCCGCACAAGTTACAGATTCTAGTTTTGATCAAGAAGTACTTCACAGCGATGTACCCGTTTTAGTTGACTTCTGGGCCCCCTGGTGCGGTCCTTGCCGCATGGTAGCTCCTGTAGTGGAGGAAATAGCCGATCAGTTTCAAGGTAAAATAAAAGTTGTGAAAGTCAATACTGATGAGAATCCTAACGTTGCTAGTAAGTACGGTATCCGCAGTATCCCCACGTTAATGATTTTTAAAGGTGGGGAGAAAGTTGATATGGTAGTTGGCGCAGTACCTAAAACTACATTAGTTAACACTTTGGAAAAATATCTTTGAAACTCAATTGGGATCAACATCCTTTTGATCCTGCCATTTGCTCTAGATTTAGATCAATATGCGAGGCGCGAAAACTCGCGTCTCCAAAAATTTTCTGTTGTGGTAAAGAGTTTGAGATGACCACTGCTAAAATAACAGGCCTTTTCTAAAAATTTACTTTCATAAATCTTTACCAACCACTAATTATCAAACACGACTGCCCAAGGCAGTTGTCTATTGCATTGCAAAATTAGGTAAAATGTAATGCCATTGTGACGAAAGTTCTCATGACCTCATCTGCGTCGTTTGAAACATTAGAGAGTCTCCAGGCGGACATCGCTGAACTATTTGACCGGTTACCAACGTTAAAAAATCGGCAACTGATTCAGCAGGCACTGGCTACTATAGTGCGTTTAGCTGACAGTGAAATTGAACGTCTGGACTGGAAAATCTTATCGGCCGCTTTAGCAGATATGGAGCGAGGTTTCCAGTTATTTTATGACTATCGACACGTCCGCAAAATAACTATCTTTGGTTCTGCTCGTCTATCCCCAGAAACACAGGAGTATCAGATAGCCCTGGAATTTGCTCGCTCTGTTTGTCAGTTAGGATTTATGGTAATGACAGGCGGTGGCGGCGGCATCATGCAGGCAGGTAACGAAGGCGCAGGGCGAAATAATTCCTTTGGCTTAAATATTCAGTTACCATTTGAGCAACAGGCTAACCCATTTATTGAGGGTGATCCTAAGCTAATCCATTTTAAGTATTTCTTCACCCGCAAACTGTTTCTCCTCAAAGAAAGTGATGCCGTGGCTTTATTTCCTGGAGGTTTTGGTACTCAAGATGAAGCTTTTGAGTGTATGACCCTCAGCCAGACGGGTAAATTTGGTCCGGTTCCTGTAGTTTTAATTGATCATCCAGGTGGAGATTATTGGCGCTCCTGGAGCGAATATATTGATAAACAACTTGTGCAGAAAGGTCTTGTCAGTCCTGAAGACCCCAGCCTTTACACAGTCACAGATAACCTGGAAGTAGCTTGTCATGCTATCACCAATTTTTATCAAGTTTACCACTCTAGCCGTTACGTAGGTGAACAGTTGGTCATTCGTCTATCAACAGATTTATCTGATGCTGCGGTGGAAAAATTAAATGCTAACTTTAGCGACATTCTGGTAAAAGGAAAAATTATCAAAAGTCAGGCTTTACCCCCAGAAAACCAAGATGAGACCGAGGAATTACCCCGTCTGGTGTTGTATTTTAACCAACGTGATTTGGGTCGCCTGTATCAAATGATTGCGGTAATTAACCAGATGGGTACACCTTCTGTGGCAGAAAAACCTCATCCAGAAAGAAAGTAGGGGCGGTTTGACAGATATTATTCCTGGTCAATACTGATCATGAGCAAAAAACTTGTATATTAGCTCAGGAAACATATAGGGGGATCAAGATGCTGGAATTATTAGGTTCGGGTTTAATTTCTCTTTGGCTGGAAATGGCTGGGGTACAAATTAAGCCCACAGAAGCTTTGGAAACTTTGGCTTTACACAATAGCCGTGGTTTAGTTCTAGCTCCTGATCCTAATCCAGCAGGGTCTACCACAGTTCAGCAATATTTACAGGAACTAATTACCACGAAATTAGTACCGGAAAATTTGACCGAGAGTCAGGGGATTTGGTTACAGTCCGGACCTATTTTGATGGCTAATCATCAAGGTACAACACCTCTACCAGCTGCTTCTTTAACTAAGATTGCTACTTCACTTGTGGCTTTGAAAACTTGGGGGCCAGACCACCAATTTGAAACTTTGGTCAGCTCTACAGGTCCAATAGTTAACGGTGTATTGCAAGGTGATTTGGTGATTACTGGTGGTGGTGATCCCATGTTTGTTTGGGAAGAAGCCTTCGCCCTGGGTAATAGTCTCAATCAAATGGGTATTAAGCAGGTAACGGGAAATTTGGTGATCAGGGGGAATTTTGCCATGAATTTTGAACCAAATCCTATATTAGCTGCTCAGATGCTCAAGCAAGCCCTAAATCATTTAAGTTGGACTCGTCAGGCAAATTACATATATTCAACCATGCCCAAGGGCACAGCTAAACCTCAAGTTGTGATTGCGGGGATTGTAAAATCAGCATCCCAACCAAACCCCCAAGAAACCCTATTGATGCGTCGCGGTTCTTTACCTTTACACCAACTTATCAAGGAAATGAATGTTTTTAGTAACAATGTCATGGCTGAGATGTTGGCTCAATCCCTAGGAGGTACAGCGAAAATGCGATCGCAGGCTGCCAAATTTGCCGGAGTCCCGGAGGCAGAAATTCAATTAATTAATGGTTCAGGTCTGGGAGTAGACAATCGTATTTCTCCGAGGGCTGCCTGTGCTATGTTAATGGCAATTCAACGGGAAGCTACCACCCACAATATTAATGTAGCTGACTTGTTTCCTACCTCTGGATTTGACCGTCGAGGAACAATGCAAGCTAGAAATATGCCTTATGCTACTGTGATGAAAACTGGTACTTTGCGCGAGGTTAGTGCTTTGGCTGGAGTCTTCCCTACACGCGATCGCGGTTTGGTTTGGTTTGCTATTATTAACCGTGGTCCACAAATTCCAGCCTTCCGAGCTAGTCAAGATCGGTTTTTACAAGCTCTTGTCCAACGCTTGCAAGTATCTCCCAATATTCCCTCTACTATTACTCCCAACTCTCCTAAATATTCTTTACCTGAATTGGGCACCCCTAGTCGTAACGCAATTTTGTTCCCCGCTAATAATCCTTGATTGGGTAGATACACTGAAACAATCAAGGATTATTAGACCCTCCTGTGGGGGTGTCAACTATTCTCTCAGATGTTTTTAATTACTAATTTATTTTTCCCTGTTCCCTAATTACTAGTACCAACATCTTGAGGAATAATTTCTGTTACTACCCTGCCACCCGATTTCCCACTTTTAACTACAATGTCCTCTGTTTGTAGGTTACCAATGGCTGTTCCACCTGTAAAATTTATTGGTGGGTCAATCTGAGTATAAAAAACATTTCCCTGAGCTTCTAATAATTTCTTGTCGAGATACCAACTTAATTGATTAGATTTGAGAGTCTGACCACGTTGCCCTATAGCGTTGACATTTCCTGTTAAATTCACAATTTTATTCGCTATTTTCATTTCGCCTCTGTTGGCGGTTACAGTCACATTCTCAGCAGTCTGGACAACACTCAGAGTCGAATTAGTCTTCACTGTTTCTGCTTTCATATCCCAGGTCATAGACTTACTAGCTATTTGCGTCGGTGGGTCTAATAAATTTAACTGGGCGTTTTTTTTGATCGTGGCAATTTGGCTTTTTAAGTTTATTTCCGCAGCATCTCCCTTTCCACGGTCAGTAATTTGATTGTTGTTGTAACGGTCAATTTCTATGGTGCTTTCACTAATTAATATTTCTTCTGGAATCTGCCAAATTAAATTTTCCGTTCGCATTTGCATTTGGGGATCAACGGAGCTAGCTACTACGCTACCAGAAAATTCTATACGTTGTTCGCGAGTTTTAACTCGTGCTTCTTGCGCAGATGCTTTTAGTCGTTTATGAGTTCCATTGATTTGCTTACGGACAATTAATAAATCTTCTTGAGGTAACCATTCTAATTCATTACCTTTCAATACAATACCGTTCTTAGGATCCGTAGCCACTATCTTTCCCTTGAGAAATAGCCGCTGACCATCCTGTTCAATATCTGCTCTTTCTGCTTGTATTTCGTAAACCGGTTTGCCATCTTGGTATAGTTGACCAATGGGATTTTCTGCCTCACCAAGTTTGTCTTGAGTGTATCTCGCTTTTTTAGCTCGCACTTTCCATAGCGGTTTTCCGACCTCGTCCGCTTGCTCTAAGGTGACATCGAAAAATGTCAAATTACTTTCTTGGGGAGATGAATCAGAATCTTTAGCTTGTTCAGCTATTGGGTATCTACCACCACAAGCAACTAAACCAAGTAACAATAAAAAAGTTAAAGGCAGGTAAAAAAGGTCAGCTTTTATTTCGACCCCCTTCAGATTTTGTAATAAAATCAATATAGGTAAATTTTGATTTTTTTCCCTTGTTTTAGGACAATTTACCCTCTTTTTTGGCCTGCCTTTTCGATAATTCATTAATCTTGGATTTCTAAGTGTTGATCACTTTCCCTGATATCTTCCAGAAACCCCATGCTGGATAGAGGTCGATATGGATAGCTTTGTCGCGGGTTTTTTTGAATATCCTCTTTGATGGCTTCTAAATCAATATAGCGATCGCTGACGTTGATTAAGCTATCACTGGTCATTGAGCGCAAGCTGACGACCTCTACACGCACACCACGATAGCTAACTGAGTTCACCGCGTATGCCAAGTCACCATCGCCGCTGACTAATACCGCGGTATCATAAGAATCTACTAAAGCCATCATATCTACGGCAATTTCTACATCCAGGTTAGCTTTTTTTGAGCCGTCCGGCAACTGCACTAAATCTTTGGCAATCACTCGATAGCCATTCCGACGCATCCACAACAAGAACCCTTGTTGCTTTTCGTTGGTTCTGTCTACACCTGTATAAAAGAAAGCACGCAATAGTCTAGATCCCCCAGTTAATCTGCATAGTAGCTTCGTGTAGTCAATTTCAATTCCCAGTTGTAAAGCAGCATAAAATAGATTGGAACCATCAATAAAGATAGCGACACGACCTCGATTTTCTAAGACTTGTTCCGGCGTAAATATTGAGTCACTTTCTAGATTATTCAACATTGTTCTCATACCTCATTATTATTCTTGTTATATTTGATACGCTTTAGCAAGGTGATATGCTAGAACAGCTTATGATAAGGTTTCGGAGCTAATAAATTAAGCCCCGATAAGTTTTTTGACAAAATTAAGAACTTGAACAAAACCGAAAAATGAACAGGACTAATGGTTTTTTGAAGTTTCTATGCGCTTGAACACGGGATGGGGTTTACCCAAGGATTGTGTACTGGTTAGTACACCCCATTTTGCATGGGTGGCAAAACCGGCAAGCATGGAAGTTTTTATTTGATCATTAAAGTCGATTCCAAAGCCCAGCTGCTGATAAATGGCGCTACTGATATTCGGAATAATTGGGGACAGGAGATAAGCTGCTAGTCTAACAGATTCTAGAACTGCGTACAGTACTGTTTCCACTTCCTGCTGCTTTCCTAGTTTATATAGTGACCAAGGGGCTTGTTCATCAATAAACTTGTTACTGGTACGAACCAGCATCAGGATAGCTTCACAGGCTTGGTTGAAAGCTAGCGCCTCATAGGCTTGTTTTACCTGTTCTCCTAGACTTAAACCAATCGCTTTCAAAGGATTTTCGTCATTAATGGCTTCATTTGCAATTGGCACTCCATCGCCAGTACAGTATTTCTTCACCATGTTTAACGTCCGATTCAGCAAATTACCTAAGTCATTAGCCAAATCTGCATTCAAAACATTAATGAATCTAACTTCATTAAAATCGCCATCTTTGCCAAATTCGATTTCCTTAAGGAAGTAATAACGAACCGCATCACTACCATAGCTTTCCACTAGCCTTACAGGATCAAGTGTATTACCCTGAGACTTACCCATTTTTTGGCCATCTTTAGTTAAAAAACCATGCCCAAACACCTTATCTGGCAAGGGTAAACCGGCTGACATCAGCATAGCTGGCCAATACACTGCATGAAATCGGAGGATATCTTTACCAATTAAGTGCAAATTGATTGGCCACCAAGTTTCTAAGGCATTAGCTAAAGTTGGTTCTGAATTTGCTTCTAGTAGTGCGGTGACATAAGCTAGCAACGCGTCAAACCAAACATAAAGGGTATGCTTGGGATCAACTGGTACAGGAATACCCCATTCCAGATTGACCCGTGAAATAGAAAAGTCTTGTAAACCCTGGCCAACAAAGCTCAAGACTTCATTACGACGACTCCCTGGTTGAATAAAATCTGGTCGAGACTGGTAAAATTCCTCTAGCTGCGTTTGATACTTAGATAGGCGGAAAAAGTAATTTTGCTCGTCCCGCCACTCCACTTCCTTGTTAGTATGAATAGGGCAGCGGTGTCCTTCTAATAGTTCCCGTTCTTCCTTAAATTCTTCACAAGATACACAGTACCAACCTTTCTGTTGTCCTTGGTAGATATCACCTTTTTCCCAGACTCGGTGGAAAAACTCTTTAACTATGGCTTCATGGCGAGAATCTGTAGTCCGACTAAAGCGATCATATTGAATATCTAATAACTGCCATAAGCTGATAAAGCTAGGCACAATTTGATCGCAAAATTCTTGTGGGGCTTTTCCTAAACTTTCTGCTGAACGCTCAATTTTCTGTCCGTGTTCATCTGTACCTGTAATTAGCAGCACCCTATCCCCCAGGAGCCTGTGAAATCGGGCTACTGCGTCCGCTGCTATTGTTGTATAGGCACTTCCCACGTGAGGAACATCATTCACATAATATAGGGGCGTAGTCAATGCAAATGTTTTTTCTGTTTTATCCACTAAATTCATACAGAATAAAAAAAAAGAAATTATTAACCTTTTCTATCTTACTTTTACTGGCCAATATCCGCAATCATATAATATTACTACTTGTTTGACAAATGGTAAATTACTATTAGCGAATTCAGAATTGTAACAATTATTTATTAATGTGTATAAATCCATTACCTTGAGTCCTAAAAGATTATTTAGCTAGTAGTAATATTTTCTATCTTTTACTATCAGATTGATTGTCACCGTCACTACATAAATCTAAACTCCAAAAACCTAACTACCTTGATGCATAAAATTTATATACCTAAAGACTACCTTCATATCAAGAATGAAATGTAAAGATTAAGTCAAGCTCATATGCCATATTTTGTAAAAATCATATTAATTATTGATGATTCCCAGCAATCGCCTGGATGTTTCTGGCTATTACCTAGCGGTATCGACGCTATCCAGAGCTAGCATAGCTTTTTTGAGCAGTCAAAGCAGATGGCGGGTGTTTTTCCTCAAGGAACTCAGCCAATGGTGACATTCTCCGCCTCAAGGAGGTAGGTGAATTTCACAGAGGATTTGCTCATTTAGGACTGTGGTCTACTTTATTTGGGAATTTTACCAATTGCGATCGCCCAAGCGCTGACCTGTCAGTCCGCTTCCCTAACAGAAGTAAATACTCATGGTTTACCTCTGGGACTGCAAAGTTTTTTGAGCCGTCAGGACTTTTATTTAATTAATCAACCCGGTTTACATCCCTTGGTTATCTATCATAGGGTGGCTGTGTTGATTGGCCGCCCTTATTCGGTGACACCACAACATTAACGAAAATATCATGGCAAACAAGCCAAAAATGTTGTGAATGAACTAACTAAGCATTGCCACAATTAAATTACTATTTTACTAGTTTAAGCTTTTCATTAAAGATTAGATAGGGGGTATTTTTGACAAACCCAGGAAACTAGGCTTAAGCAATTGACGCTGCACAATTAACAAGTTAAAACTTAACACTGTTTACAATGGTCATTTCAACTCTCAAACACAATATATGCTGATATACACAGGAGTGAAACTCTTTCTTTCCTGTTAATTTCACTTGTCTATCTGTAAATAAACCACCAATTCAATAGTTTTTGATAAATTGATTTTATCTTAACTGTGTCATTTATATTCAATGTGGTCTTACTATCCACGCTATCATTTTATCATAATTTCAAGTGCATGATTGTGCTTCACACTCTTAGTGTGATCACATCTGGAACAAATCGGATATTTACCCGGGTAATTCCATAACAACAAAAAGTTGAATTTAAATTTTACAATGCCAAAAGTTGAGCTAAAGCCGTGTTTTCTCACTCCTAACCGAGTCCAACTAGAGTATCCGTTATTTGTGTATTTACCAGGACTGGATGGAACTGGTGAACTATTGCGATCGCAAACGGCTGGCTTAGAAGTTGGCTTTGATGTGCGGTGTTTAGCGATCCCCAGACAAGACCTCACCACTTGGGATGAGTTAAGCAACAACGTCTTAGAGTTAATTAATACCGAATTACAAAAAAACTCACAAAGACCAGTTTACCTGTGTGGCGAGTCCTTTGGGGGTTGTTTGGCCATGAAAGTAGCAACCCAAGCACCACAATTATTTAAGCGGATTATCTTGATTAACCCAGCATCAGCCTTTCAGCTGCGCCCTTGGTTAACTTGGACATCCCAACTAACTTACTTAGTTCCAGAATCCTTTTATGAGCTTGGCACACTAGGGTTATTGCCATTTTTAGCATCCTTACCACGCATTCCCCGCCATTTGCGCCACGAACTACTCAAAACCATGCGGTCTGTACCCCCAGCCACAGTTACTTGGCGATTGTCTTTACTCAAGGAATTTAACGTCACTCAAGCCCAGTTACGCCAACTAACTCAAGCAGTTTTGCTGATTGCTGGTGCTGGCGATCGCCTTTTGCCATCTGTACAGGAAGCCGAACGCTTAGTAAATATTTTACCTAACACCAAGTTAGCTGTATTACCTGACAGTGGACACGCCTGTTTACTAGAATACAATGTTAATCTCTATAAAATCTTGCGGGATCAGAATTTTGTAGAACACCACATTCAAGCCTCTCAGGAAATACAAAATCAATTACCCACACCCCATTAACTGCTGCGACGCAGTCTATCAATTCTATTCAACTGCGGGTGAACCATAAAATGAGGGACGCTAAACACTTGGAAAAGGCGATTACTCGCACCATCACACCCTTCTGGTTCTACTGGAAGTTTGTTGCAGGTCTTATCCCCCAATCCAAATAATATCCAATCGACCAAATAACGAAAATGTGTAATATCTTTTTTGCGATCTGCTTGCAGTAGCGCTTCGCTATTGCGTATCCTGGGATGAGGAATATTAACTAAGCAATATTTCAGCATCTGTGTCCCAGGAAGATTGTAATTTGGCTCTAAAAAATTAATCTCAGGGATTCGGTTAAATTTGTGGCAGTATTCTGGCAACTGTCTCTTTTTGATATTGTCGTAAGCACAATCTATCCAATAATCCCACCTGCCATAAATAACTCTGTCCCACTTAACTACTTGTTTAAACATCCACCCATGAAGTAGATCCGCTTCTAGGAAGGGATCTATTCCTGGGTATGGGTAATTATAAAAACATTCTTCGGAGAGATTAATTGCTATCGCACGATCATGCGGATTAAATCTCATCTCTCCCACCTAGTAGTTTTCGATTTGGTGGTTGGCTCTATCTTCAACACCTGTCATTTCAGCAATCTCTGCTTCTATCTCAGCATCACTAGGAGGTAATGCGTTACCAGCTTCCTCAATTAAAATTAATGGAGAAAAATGCTGTGCGGAATCATTACTGTACTGGTATTTATCTTTATATCCAGTAAAGCCCTTTAGTTGAGCAATTCTGTCGCCAACTTCTAGATCAGCGCGAATCCAGTCCAAATCCCAATCTGAATAGTTATCTTTACAATAAAGCAAGTGAGGCGCATAAAAGTACAAATTAATTAAAGTTGCCTTAGCGCACCATTCGTTGTCAGTGTAACCAATAGCATTAGTCGTATAGTTGGATGCGGCCAATAATAACCGCCCTGATTCTACATTTGGATCTAAGAAAAGTTCTTCACTGCTGATAGCATTACTACTTTGAGATTTAAATTGCTTTTCGCACCAGCGACGGGCTTCATCAATTGAGATGCTAAATTCGTACGACTCTTCATCGTCGCTTAATTCCTCTAGAATTGCCCCAAAGTAATCGCATGGATAAAGCAGGAGGAGCCTTAAATTTATTACTTGCATTAAGCGATTGTGGGCGGTACGACGGTATTCTGTATTTGCACCTTTCAGGTAATCTCTTGTTTGAGGGAAATTACTCACAGATGGATGCCCCAAACTCCATAACAACCAGTCAAAGAAATAATGCACTGCTCCCCATTTATTCTCAGTATTAAGAATACCAGGTTCAATTTGATTGATGCAGTGAATCAGCATTTTCTTTACAGATTCATGTCGAGAACGGAAATCTAATTTAGTCCAAGCATCCTTAATAACTCGCTTGTTATTCTTGTTCTCTTCCCAAAACAGCCACCGCCCATTGATTTCTGTCTCAACAAACGTTAGTGGTTGTAATAGCCAGCCAGCTTCTTGCCCCATTGCTTTATAATCTTCCGGAAAATCTTCGGAAATTAGAGTACTTCGCCGAGTTCCGCGAAAAGGAACAGAAATTCCCATTAATCCCTTGGGTTTTTCTCCAGGCATACGATTGATTAATAGGTTGGGTTGAGTTAGTGGCACATTAGCCAGGCGTTCACGATAAGCTTCTATCACTTCTCTGTTTTCTCTGCGTGGTTTAAATGATGGTGTACGGAAAATTCTTTTTCCGGGTATTTCTTCAACTGACTCAGGGAAAATAAATTCCTCAGCTACAGATTCTGGCTGAAGTAATTCATGGTTATGAATCTTATTAATTTTATAGATGTTTGATAATTCTTTTGTATCTTCGTTAAATGCAGCTAATGCTGCTTGTACCTCGGCTAATTCATCACCGGTTGGCAAGGGCTTAGTAGCTTCCTCAATCAAAATCAAATGACCAGGGGTAAGAATATCTTGGCTAATGAGGGTAGATCCTCCCTGTTCTGGTACGGAAACAAAATGCTCATCCATTGTTTCCAGGTCAATGTAACTGAAATGGACATCATAAAATTCCATACCGCCAATTTTCTTTAACTGTTCCTTCACCCGTCGGCGCACTCGCAGTGCATATACTAGAGCATCATGTACATCTTGTTTACTAAATGAACCATCGGGGAAAAGTAATTTTAGTAATCCTGATACAGTTTTACGTACTGCTTGCACGTCCCGTTGTTTGAGGTTATTACCCAAGCGAAAATAGCGGTCAATCGCATCGGCAAAACTGCGTTTACGCATTTCCCGCAACCACTCTGCTAAATAATCAACAATAAAACCATATTGATTGGTAAAATTCTCTGGGCTGAATTTGGGAATTTCCCAACCGGGAATATAGGCGTGAAAGCGGTCAAAAAAGGTAGTATCAATCATGGCTTCAGGAAAAGGAGCCAATAAATGAGAGGTTTTCACCAAAGATTCTACGCTTTGATCAATATTACCCACAAAAACCATAGAAGCATTAGCGGTAATTTCTGCCTTACCCCGTGCAAAGGAACCTGAAGCCATGTAGTCTTTCATGATTTGTACACCATCGTTGTCATGAAAGCTGATACCAGCGACCTCATCAAAAGCCACTACATCAAATAAACCGACCAATCCCACGCGCCGGGTGGACATATTATAAAAAAGATTGGCTACTGTGGTTTTACCGCCAGAAACAAGGATGCTGTTGGGAGAAACTTCTTTATAAACGTGGGATTTACCTGTGGAACGGGGGCCAAGTTCACAAGAGTTATAATTATTCTCGCAAAGAGGTATTAAACGCGCGAGTAAATGCCATTTTACTTCGTCGCTCACAATAGTTGGTTCTAGTCCGGTTGACCTGATTAACAGGTCAATCCATTCATTGCGGGTAAAAGCTGGACGACCTGCAAACAGTTCATCCATATCTACATTAGGCATTTGAATGGGTTTAAGACTGGCGACAATAAAAGGACTAGGTTTTGTCCCTCCTTCGTACTCCATTTGTAAAATACACCAAATTCCACTTCCTAGGAGTTTAGAATTTAGTTTCACAGTTTCTGGGTCAATTACTACACCTTTAATACCGAGATTGGTTAAGGTACCTTGGTAAATATCATCTTTTTCGTTGAGTGTGACGTTTACTTGGTCAATGATTGTAAAACGTCCTAGTTCTCTAATTTTGGATTTGACTAGCTCCGCTTCATCAGGACGAACATAATTTTGAGCTAGGATATTTTTGACACGAGTAACGCCTTCTGCAATAGTAGTTTCTTCATCTGTGGCACAGTACATACCCAATAGATACTCCAGCACATAGACGGGTACATTTGCACCTTCTTTGATGCGCTTTGTCAGGTCTTTCCGTACTACCTTACCAGGATAAATGTTGTTTAGTTTTTGGTTAAGGTCGTCCATGGGGAAAAGGGGAGAGGGGGGAAACTCAAGATTTGGGGTTATGATTAAAAATCACCAAAGTCATTGGCAATACCTAAACTAATTATCCATGTTTCTCGCAGCAATTCGCTCTGGTCATCTGCATCTTTGACAATTAAATAAGCCCTAGTGGGAGGACTAGCGGTATTTACAGTCAATCTTAAGTCAATTGCTCGATCGCCTGGATTAGGACTTGTACTAGTTAAATTCACTCTAGGTACATCTGTAATCGGGGTGTCGGTTTGAGGGTAACTTGAAATGCAGTAACTTAGTGTCACTATTTAATCAATTAAATGGGGTGAAGATGTGATGAAAATTACGGCTGAAAACTTATCAAACATCCTCTCAGACTGTTTGGTATTTTCTACCCAAGCGAAAATAGAATTTTAGGTAATACTGGTACAAGCAGGAAAACCTAGATAAAATCAGAAAATGAAAATTCAACCTAGTGACAAGGCTTTGCTAGATTGGGCAGGGGATAGTTTGGCAATTGGATTATTTGAAGATGCAGTTGAGTTGACTGGTGACCTGGCAAAATTAGATGAGCAGTTTGCGGGGGTTTTAAAAGAACTAATTGCCGAAGAAGAATTTACCGCCAAAGCCTACAGCACCATTTCCACCCGTGTTAGTGCTGGTGGCTCTATCCGTAAAGTAATTTTAGTGGGTTTGGGGAAACCAGAAGCCCTGAAATTAGAAACCCTGCGACGTGCGGCTGCTGCTGTGGCCAGGGTGGCGAAAAAGCAAAAAAGCAAAGTTCTCGGCTTGAGTTTTCCTGTGTGGAATAATCAGCCAGCAGCGACTGCTCAAGCTATAACTGAAGGTACGCAACTAGCGCTTTATCAGGACATTCGCTTTAAGTCTGAGCCAGAAGATAAAGGAGCAAAAATTGAGACAGTAGATTTACTGGGACTGAGTGGACAAGAAGCAGCCATTACCCTAGCTAATCATATCGTCTCCGGGGTAATCTTAGCTAGGGAATTGGTAGCAGCACCAGCCAATGAGGTAACACCCATTACCCTAGCAGAAACAGCCCGTGCGATCGCGACTGAACACGGCATAGAGGTAACAATTCTGGAACGGGAAGACTGCGAAAAGTTAGGTATGGGTGCATTTTTAGGAGTTGCCCAAGCTTCAGACTTACCACCAAAATTTATTCACCTCACCTACAAACCCGAAGGTACACCGAAACGCAAACTAGCAATTATTGGTAAAGGCTTAACCTTCGATTCCGGGGGACTAAATATTAAAGGTGCTGGTAGCGGCATCGAAACTATGAAAATTGATATGGGCGGTGCTGGTGCGACCTTGGGTGCTGCCAAGGCGATCGCCCAAATCAAGCCAGATGTAGAAGTTCACTTCATTTCAGCCGCCACAGAAAACATGATTAGCGGTCACGCCATGCACCCAGGGGACATCCTCAGAGCATCCAACGGCAAAACCATAGAAGTGAATAACACCGACGCTGAAGGGCGTTTGACCTTAGCGGATGCCTTGGTGTATACAGATAAATTGGGAGTAGATGCCATGGTTGATTTAGCCACCCTCACCGGTGCTTGTGTGATTGCCTTGGGTGATGACATTGCCGGCTTATATACGAACGATGATGCTGTAGCTTCCCAACTGCAACAAGCCGCAGAAACCGCAGGGGAAAAACTGTGGCGGATGCCAATGGAAGAAAAATATTTTGAAGGGTTGAAATCCGGGATTGCGGACATGAAAAATACCGGTCCGCGTCCTGGGGGTTCCATTACTGCGGCTCTTTTCCTCAAACAGTTCATTAAAGATACCCCTTGGGCCCATTTAGACATTGCTGGGCCAGTGTGGACAGATAAGGAAAACGGTTACAACAGTTCAGGGGCTACAGGCTATGGTGTAAGAACCCTAGTTAATTGGGTATTAGCTCAGTAGGAAGCCACAAGCAGGGTATTTGACTCCTTAATCAGTGCGCCCCAATCCCTGAAAATTTGCCACGTAGCTACTAAAATATGTTGCAATACTAACAGGAAGAATATGGCAGTGAGAAACTCCCGGTTTTTCAGCAAAGCCATCTGGTAAAATTTGTAAGGTTTCTAGTAGCTCTAAGCAATGGGATTGACTGGCGTACGGATAGCAATTGACGCAATGGGGGGGGATCATGCACCCGGAGAAATCGTCACTGGCGCACTGCGGGCAAGTGACGAATTGGGTGTAAAAGTACTATTAGTTGGTGATCCCCAACAAATAGCAGCCGCCCTGCCCCCAAACACTAATTTGGAGCGGGTAGAGATCGTTCCTGCACAGGAAGCGATCGCAATGGATGAGGAGCCTTTGAATGCGGTGAGACGCAAACGCAAAGCTTCTATTAATGTGGCTATGGATTTAGTCAAGCAGCAGCAGGCAGATGCCGTGTTTTCTGCGGGACACTCAGGGGCAGCTATGGCAGCAGCTTTGCTCCGCCTGGGACGATTGCCAGGAATTGACCGCCCCGCCATTGGTACGGTTTTCCCCACAATCAAAGCCGGTAAACCAGTACTCATACTTGATGTTGGCGCCAATGTAGACTGCCGCCCTAAGTTTTTAGAGCAGTTTGCTGTCATGGGGTCAACTTATAGTCAGTATGTCTTAGGTATTACTAATCCCCATGTAGGTTTGTTGAATATCGGCGAAGAAGACACTAAGGGTAATGAGGTCGCCCTGCGCGCCCATGAATTATTACGGGAAAATTCCCAAATTAATTTTATTGGTAATGCTGAAGGGCGTGATGTACTTTCGGGTAACTTCGATGTGATTGTCTGCGATGGCTTTGTGGGTAATGTGTTGTTGAAATTTGCCGAAGCCGTGGGGGAAGTGATTCTGCAAATCTTGCGCGAAGAATTACCCCAAGGATTACATGGTCAAATTGGGACGGCAATTTTAAAACCTAACCTGAAGCGAGTTAAACAGCGCATGGATCATGCAGAACATGGCGGTGCTTTGCTGTTAGGCGTAGCCGGAGTCTGTTTTATTGGCCACGGTAGCTCTCAAGCTCCTTCTATTTTTAACGCCATTCGCATGGCCAAAGAAGCTGTAGATAATCAGGTGCTGCAAAGACTTCAGTCCCAATATGAAATCCTACAGCAGGAAACCTAGAAATTAGTCACAAAACTAGCGAGCAATAGCTGGGAAAAAAATACAAATTTTCATGACTAAAATTCTTATAGCTTGGGAGACTAGGAGTGGAAAAGTTAGGCATAGCAATTACAGGTAGCGGCTCGGCAGTACCAAAAAATCACCTCAGTAACCAGGATCTGACTGAACTGGTGGAGACTTCAGACGAGTGGATTACCACAAGAACCGGAATTCGTCAACGGTGTTTAGCATTGCCATCTGAATCGGTGAGCACCCTCGCGGCTGATGCCGGTAGTCAAGCGATCGCGGCGGCAGGGATAAAGGCAACAGACCTAGATTTGATTCTGCTGGCCACATCCACCCCAGATGATTTATTTGGCAGTGCTTGTCAAATTCAGGCGGCATTAGGAGCAACCAAAGCAGTAGCCTTTGACTTAACGGCTGCTTGCTCTGGGTTTGTCTTTGGGCTAGTCACAGCAGCCCAATATATCAGAACAGGCGTTTATCAAAACGTACTCCTAATTGGGGCTGATATCCTCTCTCGCTGGGTGGATTGGCAAGACCGCAGGACTTGTGTACTGTTCGGTGATGGTGCGGGAGCGGTGGTACTGCAAGCCAATAACAGCGATCGCCTATTAGGATTTTCCCTGAAAAGCGATGGGACCCAAAACCGCTACCTCAATCTTGCTTATACCCCCTCCGCCCAAGAACTCCTGCCCAATGTAAATATCACTCAAGGTACTTACCAGCCGATCACCATGAACGGCAAAGAAGTATACCGCTTTGCTGTGCAAAAAGTCCCTGAAATTATTGATAAAGCTTTATTTCAGGCTCATCTCACTATTGAGCAAATAGACTGGCTGATCTTGCATCAAGCCAATCAACGCATTCTTAATGCCGTTGCCCAACGCCTAAATATTCCAGAAAACAAGGTAATTAGCAATCTGGCTAATTATGGTAATACCTCTGCCGCCTCTATTCCCCTAGCCCTAGATGAAGCAGTGCGCCAAGGCAAAATCAAACCCCACGACATCATTGCCACATCTGGCTTTGGTGCCGGACTCACTTGGGGCGCAGCAATTTTTCAATGGGGAAGATAGTTAAAACTCAAGAGTAAAAAACTACACTTACCCCAATCACCAATGAGCAATGACTAACGACTAATGACTAAAACTGCATGGGTGTTTCCCGGACAAGGTTCTCAAGCCCTGGGAATGGGAATGGATTTATTAGATATACCTACCGCTAAAGATAAATTTGCCGAAGCCGAAGCAATTTTGGGCTGGTCTCTCACACAATTATGTCAGAACGAAGAAGAAAAGTTATCACGGACTCTCTACACACAACCCAGTCTTTATGTAGTAGAAAGTATCCTGGCTGATATCCTTCGAGAACGGGGACATCAACCAGATGTAGTTGCTGGTCACAGTTTAGGCGAATATATCGCCCTTTACATTGCCGGTGTGTTTGAGTGGTCTGCTGGCTTACACCTGGTCAAGCGTCGTGCTGAACTCATGGATAGTGCCGCTGGTGGAATGATGGCTGCTCTGATGAACTTTGACCGTGAACAGTTAGAATTAGTCCTCGCTCAGACACCAGATGCAGTTTTGGCTAATGATAACAGTCCGGCTCAGGTAGTGATATCTGGGAATCCAGAGGCTGTCAAAACAGTAATTTCCCAAGTTAAAGCCAAACGTGCTATACCCTTAAAAACCTCCGGAGCATTTCACTCACCCTTGATGGCTGCTGCGTCCGCCGAGTTCCAAGATATTCTAGAATTAGTAGAATTTCAGCCGGCTGTTATACCCGTACTGTCTAACGTAGATCCGCTTCCATCCACTGATGCCAAAATAATCAAGCAGCGCCTCAGCCAACAAATGACCGGTTCAGTACGCTGGCGAGAAATTTCTTTGGAATTAGCAATACAGGGTATTGAGGAAGTGGTGGAAATTGGACCGGGTAATGTGCTAACTAATTTGATTAAACGCACTACACCGGATTTAATCTTAAAAAATGTTCGTAATGCAGCAGAGTTGCCAGAATAGGGGATAGTAAAGCAGACGTAGATTGCAGAGTCTAGGCTGCTGGGCAAAATTGAGATTTTCTATACCCTATCCCCATTCCCCATTCCCCAATACCCTATATCCCATTTCTCTATGTCTCGAACCCGCGAACCTTTGATCAGTTTGGCACTTTACCACGCTTTTAAGTGGTCTATTGTCAGCCCTATGCTTCATGCTTACTTTCGGGGGAGAATTTATGGGGTGGAAAATGTCCCTAAGTCAGGGCCACTGGTGGTAGTCAGTAATCATGCTAGTTACTTTGATCCCCCCATTGTCTCTAATTGTGTACGTCGTCCAGTGGCTTACATGGCTAAGGAAGAGTTGTTTCAAGTCCCTGTTTTAGCACAAGCAATTAAATTGTATGGTGCTTACCCGGTGAGTCGCGGTACCGCTGACCGCAATTCTATTCGTTCAGCCCTAGAGTACCTTGATAATGGCTGGGCTGTAGGTGTTTTTTTACAAGGTACTCGCACTCCCGATGGGAAGATCACAGATCCTAAACGAGGGGCGGCTCTCTTGGCGGCCAAGGCTAAAGCACCATTTTTACCGGTGAGTTTATGGGGTTCTGAGAAGATATTACAAACAGGCTCCATACCTCTTCCAGTTCCCTTAACTATTAGGATTGGCAAATTAATTGATGCACCCAGTTCTACCAATAAAGACGAATTACAAGCTGTGACAGATAAGTGTGCTACAGCAATTAATCAGTTGCATGATTTAGGACGCTGAGAAATATGCTGCAAAGAGTCAAGTCCAGAAAATCTTAGGGCAAAAATTAGGCTAAAATCGGCCAGAAAAATATCTAAATGGGGAATTATGTCCGATTTAAGAACACAATTAACAGACAATCAGGATGAGGCTGAGTGGGATTGGCTAATTCCTCATGTACAAAGGGATGCGGTGATTTTAGTCACGCCAGGTTTAGACTTGCTGGATGTGGGAGTGGCGATCGCTAGCGATCAGGTTTCATCAGTGCAAGCATGGATTGACGGACAATTAATAGCTAAACCTTCCAATACACAAATGGGGAATTGGAATAGCGATCGCACTAAAAGATTTAAGACTCTGATTATTCAGCCCTATGTTCTAATACAAGAAATCTCAGCATAATTGGACTGGGAAACAAGTTTTGGCAAGATTTAGCTCAAATCTGAATCTCCATCCCTCACCTGTGATTCATTGCTTTCTCATATGTTCTGCACCCGTGTAACCAGTAGCCAACCAAACTAAAGCCCTCACCCCATCACGGATAGATTTATCCAAGGGTTCATGGACATTTTTTGAAGGTACTGCTACAGGTTTAAATTGAATACCGCGACTTCCCAAAACTATCTCGCCAACCACACGGGCGCGGCGCATATGAAATTCCGAAGTAACTAAATAAACACTCTTAATACCTTTAGCCTGCAACTCATCTACTAGTGTAGTAAAATTTGTTACAGTATCTACAGCTTCATAGTCCAAGTGCAATCGTTTGGGATCAACTCCAGCCTTGGCAAACACATTCTGAGTTGATCTAGGTGGACTACCACCAGAAATCCAAATGGGTAAACTTGGATGCTCGCGGACAAAATTAGCTGTAAACCGTTCTCGTTCTAAATGTGAGGTAGAACCACCTAAAACTAATACTGCTTGGGGTGGTAAATTCTTAGTTTGCGATTCCTGGTATCCCAACCACATTAATAGAGGTAGGGCGAAAACCATAAACCGAAATGAATGACCTGTAAATAATAAATGATTCTTCAAGGCTCTATACTTTAGTCTGTTGAGTCCAGGATTTTATCTAAAAAAAGACAAATAAGTATGTAGGGTAATTTAAGAAAATCTACCCAAATATCAACTGATGTTTTGGCGTTGCGGAATTCACCTATGAAATTCCCAAGACTGAGTTTTGAACACTCTTACTTTTGCTTCTAAAGCAATTCCTGCAAGAGCCGCAGGAACTCTATGGGTATAAGCTGGGCTGGTACGAGAAACACCATTCATACTTCGATTATGCAATGCCGATTTTTTTACATAATACACAGACAAAGCTGCATTAACAGGACATATCGCAGTTGATACCAGATAATCAAGTGAGTCGGAAAATTAAATACCATTTCCGACTTTCTTCTTATTAAATCATTTACTGAGGACGGGACTGGCCAGGCTCGAACCGGCGACCTAGCGCTTAGGAGGCGCTCGCTCTATCCATCTGAGCTACAGCCCCAACTACAAAGCATATGCAAGCAGATACTATGATAGCAGGATTTTTAGGTAGACTGCCAAGAATTATCCCAAGAACCGCCGCCTATTTCTAAACCGCATAGAGAACTCTGTGCTTTGAGGATTGTTTGAGATTTGCTAGGAGTTAATTTTCGTAACTCCAAACTTAATTTTCCCTGCATGGTATCCCGACAACAGAATAATAAACCATTTGCTGTCGGCGCGCGCAGGGGTGTACCAGGTAAAGGCGTGGTTCCGGTCAATTCAATTTCATAATGTAAGTTTTTGGCGCGCATTTGCCATCTACCCCAGGGCTGAATATCCCATTCTACTTTTGCATTCCAGGGAACGAATTCATAAAACTGGCCATGATGGTGCAAGCCAATCATGGCCACAGATTCCATCCACCACAATACACCACGCTTGCCACCGCCAGCCGTCAAAGCCAAATCGGGTTCGCCATCAAAGTGATTACAATTCAACCAAAACCATTTTTGGGGAAAAGCGCCGCCCCAGTTTTTCTCTGCGTAAGCTGGCGCATTTGTAAATTCATAGATTTTACCGTTCCAATCAATCCTACCACTTGCTAACCCGTGAGCCATCAAGATTTGCCATCCAGGTTCAAAAATCTGTAAAGATGACAGCCAACCGGCGGTTGATTGCTGAAGACTATTTTTATTCCCCCAGTAGTATATCGGCTCAATGTCGTATAGCCAACGGCAATAATTACCAGTAGCCGGATCGTAAATCTCTCCTTGATTTAAGGTAGCTGTAGCTTGATAGCCTTCTTGGATATGATGTTTAAACTCGGTGGGGGTGAGATATAAAGGTAGGTTGTTGAGGTGGGTTTTACCCCAATGACCTAATGCGAGAACATCTTGACTACCCCAAAATCCTTTGACATCAGGAAAAGTACGACATATATACTCATCATTGGGTCCGAGCACTTGAGCAGCACCACCACTATAGGGTTGGCCTCCAATGGGGTCTTCTATGGAGTACATGAACGCGAAGGTTTGACCACAATCAGGTAAAGTTAGGCGATAATACCAACCTTCAAAAAAGCGGCGACTACTACCGTCCCAATGGTATCCACTATGAGGGGTTTGGTTTGAGTGCAAAAAATTTAGGGGAATAGTTAACATATATCTATATAAAAGTTGCCTGTTTCTTTCAGTATGAGCGATTACCTCGATATTAATCATGCTTATGAAGTTTTAGGACTAACCCCCGGTGCGTCTCAGGAACAGGTGAAGCAAGCTTACCGTCAGTTGGTGAAGATTTGGCATCCTGATCGCTTTCTTAACCCTGAGGAAAAACAAGGAGCAGAGTCAAAAATCAAACAAATCAATCTAGCTTACAAGCAACTCAAGTCTCAACAGCTAAACACTACCAGTTTACCTTCTGCTTCGCCTCCAAATCTTTCAATTCATCAGGTAAATATATCTGTTCAGCGCTGGGATGCTGAAACTTTTTATAACTGGGGAGTGGAAAATGCCAGTAGAGGAAAATATGAAGAAGCGATCGCAAATTTTACCCAAGCTATTAGCCTCAATCCCACCTACATTGAAGCATACAAGTATCGGGGGTTTGTTTGTTCTCAACTGGGGTTTGAATATAGAGCTACTGCAGATTTAAATAAAGCTGCATCCTTAGAACGGAATGTCAGCGGATACTCTGACTCCACATACTCAAGGTCATCCAGACTGATATTCCAGCGTCAACCCCTGTTATCAAGATGCTGTCAGCAAATCAAAAAACTACTGAGGGTAAACAGGCGTTGGCGATGATTTCAGCCCATAGTCAGGGAAATATTAAGATAATTTACAAAATTATGACAGAAAGTTAATGCTGTTCAAGTTTGGTAAATATCTTACACAAATTGAATAGAGGATGCTAAATTACAAATAAGGTACAAAGGAATTAAAAGTTAACTAAAAAACCTATAAATTGGAGCCTGTACCTCCTGCTCTAATGAACTCGCAATCAGAAATCATTTGTTGCATCCTGTCGTCAAAGTTTTCCACCTTGAGTTAATTGATGTTTTTTGGAGGTTTCGGAAGTTACACCTACAGATGCCTGTTGATAGTAATTAAGGATGATCAATTGTCAGATCAATGGTTGCGAAAATCGTCCACTTTATTTGAGTTAATTCACCCTGTTTTTGAAATTTTATCTAAACACTAGATATCTAATAAGCCGCCATTGGTTACTGATACTTTTCCATCGTAACTTGTGGCGGTTTATGATTAACTAATCAATAACTAGGGACTGATTAAGGTAATTACAGTGACTTCAGGTGGACAAAATAAACGTCCTGGACTATAAGTTCCTAAGCCACGGCTGACATATAATTGATTGTCCAACACTTGATGAAAACCTTTTGCCCACTCCCAATATCGGACTACTCTTGAGCAGTTTGCTAGGAACATTGGTTCCCATTGGCGCACTTTTTGAGGAAGTTGTTTTAGGAGCTTTTGATAATGGAAAATCACAGGGCCAATTCCTGGTAGGACAATATGACCTCCGTGGGTATGTCCAGATAGTTGTAAATCTACTCGCCACTGTGACAAAATTTTAGCAGTATCCGGGTTATGGGATAAAACAATCCGGGGTGTACTAGGGTTGAGTTGGTTCATAACTAGTGCAGGGTTAAATTCCCGTGACCAATAATCAGCTAGTCCTACAATTGGTAACTCTTGTCCTAAAGGATAGGCGATTTCATTCCACAGGACATTAACCCCTATGTTATTCAGGGCAGATGTTATTTCTGTTTTTGAGTGCTGGTAATGTATATCATGATTACCGAGGACGGCATAAATACCAGAGCGACTTTGTAAATCTTTAAGTCGTAAGGCTAGTTGGTGAATGGGTGTAGGATCGTCGGTTACATAGTCACCAGTTAATAAAATTATATCGGGTTCAGCCTCGTTACTAGCGGCGATCGCTTGTGCTAACAGTTTTTCAGAAATTCTCACACCATCATAGTGAAAATCTGTCAACTGTACCATTTTTATACCATGTAAAGATTTTGGCAAATCCGCAATCTTAACCGTTACTTCATCTACTCTTAAACGTCCCGTAAACAACCAGTTCATAGTACAACAGAGACTCCTCGTACCAGTGCTTACAGCTTATCAAAGATCACAATATATCTGGGTCTATGGCGCTGACAATTCCCGACCATTGAATTTTTTTCTGTTTCTCCCGACGATAAGAAAAGAAGTATTCTGGAGTTTGGTAAGTACAGTAAGGAGCGATCGCTATTTGTTCGGCGCTCATACCCAAGCTTTCCAGTTGTAAAACATTAACTCGCCGCACATCCAACTTCACCTTTCCAGGGTCGGGGTCTACCAATAACGGTGAATTTGGTAACTCATGCAAAGCATCTATAATTTGCTGTTGCTCTGCATAGGGTGTAATAGTAGCACCAAGTTGGGCAGCCACATGCAGAGAAACTTGATAAACCTCACCGGCGATCGCCGGTCCGATTGCAATGCGTAAATCATCCAGTTTGCTACCTTGCTCTTGCAATCGGGTGATAGCAACGGGAACAATCTTCGCTGCTGTTCCCCGCCAACCCGCGTGTAGTGCAGCTACTTGTCGAGTTTTGACATCAGCAATCAATACAGGTGTACAATCGGCACTAGCTACCCAAACAGCTTGTAGTGGCTGTTGGCTGATCACACCATCTCCTAAAACTAGACCGCCATCCTCGCCCCCCGTCTTCCCCTCAATGTCTTCTGGGGTGAGAACAATATTGCCATGTACCTGTTGGAGGCGATAGGCTGATGCTTCTGGGTGCAGTACTTTTGTCAAATCTTCAGGCGATCGCGGCCAAAACTGCTGAGTAAAAAAGCCGTGATGCCAATCTTTAAGAAGACTACAAGTAAGATAGGGTAGTCCTTGCCAATTGTGCCAATGCCAAGTGTGCATCTTGAGCCAAACCTAAACAAAAATCAACATCAGTCAATTAATGCTAACTTGAAGAACGTGATTTGGGTTAACTGCTGTGGGATTTGATAGCTCGCGTGGCGAAGTCATTCGGCAACTCTTAGAAAGTCAGATGGAATCGGAACTCAGGTATACTTATCTACCATCTTCCCTGCATATTTTTGAAAGTGTTCCTTCAACTAATCAGACCCTGTGGCGCTTGCTGAAGGATGGGGCTGATAAAAACTCTGTAGTAATTGCAACTCAGCAAACTTCTGGCAGGGGACAATGGGGTCGTGAGTGGATTTCTCCCACCGGCGGATTATATCTTTCGGTGGGTGTTGTTCCTAAACTAGAAGCTGCCGATAGTTATCGGCTTACCTTAGCCAGTGCTTGGGGGATTGCTGCCCAGTTGCGTCAGTGCGGCATCAGTGTGGGCATTAAATGGCCCAATGACCTAGTCTTGGAGGGTCGAAAGCTCGGCGGCATTTTGACAGAAACAAAAGTCAATAACGGACAGATCACACAAGCAGTAATTGGCGTGGGTATTAACTGGGCTAACCCAGTACCCGAAACTGGGATCAATCTCCAATCCTGGCAGGACTCCCAGCCTCATCAGGCTATCTCTGGTCTAGAAATGCTCACGAAAACAGTTTTGGTAGGAATACAATCCGGTATAGACTGTCTCAGTCAAGAAGGAATAAGTGTACTCTTGTCTAAATATTTAGATTTATTAACAAATATTGGTGAGCAAGTATACATAGATAATCTTTTAGGCACTGTAGTGGGCGTAACGACCCGGGGAAATCTCCACATATCTTTTGACATAAAAGAGCTAAATGACATAAAAATGCCAGAAATTTATCTCGAACCCGGTACAATCAGTTTGGGTTACCGTAAATCTTCTGTTTTGTTTTAGGTTTGTTGAAAATCTCGCTCTTTAGGCTATAAAAAGCACTCAAATCATCTCTTTAGGCTAATTTATAACAACAGAGAGAAGCAATGACGCAGCGCCATAAATCTGCCCAACACCATTCACAGAACTCATTAAGATGCTATCCTTACGCGAAGCTGCTCCACATATGTGCATCTACGCTACCAGCACAAGGCTTTTTTCTGCTAACTAGTGTCAGCCTCTTAGGTGGGGGTTTGGCAATTGCCCAAACAGAAACAAGTATAGATAATATTGTTCCCACGAATGAAAGTTACTCGGTTCGAGCAGTAGTAATACCAAATACTCTCGAAAAAGAGACTGTTTCTTCCGCACCATCCCAACCGGAATCTTCAGTTCCACAAGAACAAGCTGACCTTATACAGAAACTACGTACTAGACAACAGGTTTCTACTCCCAGAGCAAATGTTACCTGGGAGGAACCCAAAGCTGAGGTTTCTACTCCCAGAGCAAATGTGACCTGGGAGGAACCCAAAACTGAGGTTTCTACTCCCAGAGCAAATGTGACCTGGGAGGAACCCAAAACTGAAGTAGCCCAACCTACAACACCCCAGGGTTTACCTGAAAAACTCCTAGAACTTGCCCAGCCGTCAAATAACTCGGACAGACCAACAGGTGCAACAGCAGGGAAAACAACGGATTATAATAACGCCTATATTGACCCTACCAGTTACACTACCAAGACAACGGCTACTTATCAAGCACCTAACTCCGTGGTCTTAACAGAACGGTCTAGTGGTTGTCAAACTGTTTTACCCTCTGGGCAAAGTATATCAGGGAGTAGTTGCGCTGCACCAAACCGGGAAGCTGCACGCCATCAGAAAACAGCACCAAGCTGGGTGAAAACCAGCCAAAATATTGATTTAGCGCAGGTTCGGGTCCTAAATAATCACAGCAGCAATAGATGGGTTCCATCTCATAGTGCTAATAGTGCTAATAGTGCTAACAAAACCGCTTCTCCCTCTCATCGGTTTAGCCCTAACCCTATTACATCGGTGTTAGGCTCTGCCATTGTACCCAGTGGTGAGACTTTACCCCCACCAATGGCCGCAGGGAATATTGCACCCCGCCCTAGTACAGTAGCTTATGAGTTCCCCCTAGCATCAGTATTGCCACAAATTCCCTTTACAGGTTCCGTCGCCTATGGTCATGGGGGTATGATATTTCCGCTTTCTATACCTGCTCGCATTAGTTCGGTATTTGGTTGGAGAAATCATCCCATTACAGGCGATATCCGCTTCCACTCCGGCACAGATTTGGCTGCTCCTATGGGTACACCAGTAGTAGCAGCCGCGGCCGGTACGGTGGAAACTGCCAACTGGTTGGGTGGTTATGGTTTAAGCGTAATTATTAACCATGCTTCTGCTCAACAAACCCTTTATGCTCATATGTCAGAACTATTTGTCCAACCCGGTCAAACTGTGGAACAGGGAACCGTCATTGGCCGAGTTGGTAGCACTGGTAATTCTACGGGTAATCACCTACACTTTGAAGTCCGCCACCTCAAACCACAAGGTTGGGTTGCTGTTGACTCCGGTGTACAATTAGAGATTGCCTTTAATCAGTTGGTACAAGCTTTACAAACAGCTCGGGTTCCTGAAGAATAGGGCACCCCTCTGGGGGAAGTCAAAAGTCAAATTTCTTGACTTTCCCTACTCACAAATAGCCATGTTCTGCTAAAAACTCAGGTGTTATATGGTTTTTGCCGTGGTTTTTGCTAGGAGAAACAAATTTTTCCACGTATTTGCCGAGAATATCCCCTTCTAAATTTACCCAACTACCAGGGAGAAGATAGCGGAGATTTGTCTCCTCATAGGTCAGGGGAATGACTGCCACTGTGAACTGATATAATTCTGGATCATATACAGCTACTGTGAGGCTGATACCATTCACAGCAATGCTACCCTTGGGGACAATATACCGCGCGATCGCTTCGGGTGCAGTAAAGGTCATTTCCCAAGAACTGGCGGTTTGCTTGGCCTCTACTAATTGACCTATACCATCTACATGACCCATAACAAAGTGACCGCCGACTTTACCACCCACCCGTAGGGAGGCTTCTAAGTTGACATATTTCTGTTGTGTTTGCTCATCTCCCAGGGTGGTGCGGCTGAGAGTCTCCGGCGAAGCAGTGGCGATAAAGCCATTGTGGAAAATTTTTTCCACTGTTAAACACACGCCATCTACAGCAACGCTGTCGCCATAAGCCAAATCCTGCATAATCACAACAGAAGATTGACTGACAAAGGTAATTTGCCAAGAATCCCCCCCTATGGGTTTCATCGTTCCTAAGGCTTGGATTAATCCTGTAAACACGGCTTTTTTCTCAAACTAATTGTATTTATTGCCTAATTTTGCCCAAAATTAACTGTAATTCTGACATGAATGAGGAACACATTAAGTATAATTTCAGACTGTTTTTATTATAAATTTATTAACACATTTGCATCATTCACAAGGCATACTTGGTTAAGAAGGTTATTGTCTAGTTAGATGACTTTGACTTACTCTGGTGTTCACAACAAGTTCGGAGTTTAATAGAAGCAATTATAGAGAACAATGCTTATGTTTATTCCCCAACCCAACTTACCCCAGTCAATGGTATTATTTATTACGGAGCGCCCAATCATTCACAGGATTGTAGAGGCTTAGGCAATGATTGAAATGAGAGTCGCTGGCATAGCATTAGATGCCATAACCCGCAGTCCGATCGTACTTTTGAAAGATTCCTCAGATCGCCGTGCTTTGCCAATTTATATTGGACAGGAACAAGCTAGGGCAATTATGGGGGCGCTTGAAAATCAAAAGCCTCCCAGGCCTTTGACCCACGACTTAATTGTGAATCTTTTACAGTCATGTTCGATGATTCTGGAAAAGGTGATTATTCACTCGTTACAAAAGGACACATTTTATGCAGCCTTAATTGTCCAGCAAGGCGAAATCAAAAAAGAAATTGATGCGCGTCCTAGTGATGCGATCGCCATTGCTCTGCGTACTAATTCCCCAATCTGGGTAATGGAAGAAGTAGTTTCCGATGCTTCTATCCCTGTTGACCGGGATGCAGATGAAGCAGAACAGCAAGCCTTCCGGGAATTTATCTCCAATCTTCGTCCCGAAGATTTGATCAAGCGCTTTGGTAATGGAAACAGCTAAATGAGTAGAGACGTGATTAGTCGCGTCTGTGCTCACTCCGTTACCCACCCCCCTTTCCGCTAACTTTCTTTTCATGCAATACCGACGCTTTGGCAAAACAAACCTACACCTCTCAGTCTTTTCTTTGGGAACAATGCGCTACCTGGCTAATGTCACAAATGCACAGCAGACAATTGTTGCAGCCTTAGCCCAGGGAGTCAATCATATTGAAACAGCTAGAGGTTATGGCAAAAGTGAGGAATATCTTGGTGCAGCTATCAAAGGGGGATTAACAGTACCCCGTTCCCAGGTTTACATCACCACCAAAATACCGCCTACAGTTGATGCTGATAGTATGCGTCGGTATATCAATGAATCACTAGAAAGATTAAATCTAGATTATCTAGATTGCCTAGGAATTCATGGCTTAAATACTTGGGAGCATCTCCAGTGGGTGCTGGCCAACAATGGCTGCATGAAAGGCGTTCAGGAAGCTGTTGATGATGGTCGAGTGCACCATGTTGGTTTTTCCACCCACGGTTCATTAGATATAATTCTGGCAGCCATCAATACAGATTTGTTTGAATTTGTCAATCTACATTATTACTATTTTTTCCAGCGTAATGCACCAGCAATTCAGCTCGCATCTGACAAGGACATGGGGATTTTTATCATTTCTCCAGCTGATAAGGGCGGTCGTCTCTACACGCCACCCCAAACATTAATAGACCTGTGTCAGCCTTATTCACCTTTAGAATTAAACTATCGATTTCTACTCAGTGATCATCGTATTACTACCTTGAGTTTTGGTCCGGCCACTTCTGATGAATTAATCAAACCCTTACAGGAGTCCGATAATGTTCAACCGTTAACATTCTCAGAAACTTTAGCTTTCCAACGGTTAGAAGAACACCAGAAAGCTGCTTTGAAAACTGATAAATGTAGCCAGTGTTATGCTTGTTTACCTTGTCCAGAAAATATCAATATTCCGGAAGTTTTACGATTACGCAATCTCGCTGTAGCTTATGATATGAATGACTATGGAAAATATCGTTACGGTATGTTTGAAAATGCTGGTCACTGGTTCCCTGGAATGAAAGCTAACCGTTGTACCGAATGCGGTGAGTGTTTACCGCGCTGTCCAGAAAACCTCAATATTCCTGCTTTATTAGAAGATACTCACGAGAGATTAAGCGGCAAATCTGGGAGAAGATTATGGTGAATGGTCAGGGTATGTTGACTAGCAGGGGGACGGAGTGGACAAAACAAGCTTTGGCTAAAGGGCGGTGATTTCGCCGCGTTGATAGGGGTTAGTAGCTAGTTACTGTTTTATTAACTAATAGTCACAAACACTCACAGTTGCTCAAAATTTCCTGTCATCTTTTCGCTTTGTGACGGAATTACAGTAAAATCACTGTATGCTACTAGGATTCAAAACCCAACTCAAAGTCAACAAGCAACAAGGACTACTACTAGGACAACACGCAGGAGTGGCCAGACAGGTTTGTCAGGACTTCCAGGGTGGCGACTATATCTGTTGTTAAACGCAAAGGGGCGCAAAGTTTGGCGCAAAGGTACGCAAAGGTTTATTTTCTATGGCTTTGAGCGGGGGGTTCTAATCCCTGTCTCCCTAGTTATCAGACATCTGATTAACAATATTCATAGTTTCCACACTCACCCTACACACCCGCATTAATAAATCTATGACCTGTTCTTTGTAGTCTGCAAACCGGTAAGTGTTGAATTTTTCTGCAATGGTGGGGTCTTTGGGTTTCTTCTCTTTATATTGATCTAAAATCCATTCCAAGGCGCAACGATTGCCTAACATATATTCCCATGCTATACTGGGTATACCTTGTAATGTGGTTACATCATCTAAGATGATACTCCCTTTGGTTTTATCAGCTTTTAACTTTGGCTTGGGTGTGGTTTGGTTATCCTTTAAAGGAATATCAACCCGACTGAGTTTGTAGGGTGTGACGGTTTCATAGTTGATATGTAAATCCATGAGTTGTTTACCCCATTCCACCCATTGGGGAAAGTTATCATATAAAGGTAACCGGGGAAAGTCTCGTTTTAAATTGAGTTCGTATTTTTGGCGGTACTCTGGGTTATGTAGCACTCCATAGGTGTAGTGAAAGATATCTATTTTAGTAATTGTTGTGTCTTGGTAATGGGTGTGAATTTGTTCTAGTCCCCA
>NZ_JANQDF010000171.1:0-20497 GCF_029891675.1 Anabaenopsis tanganyikae CS-531 | reverse complement strand
GGTCAACCTTGGTTAGTCAATGCGATCGCCCGTCAAGTTACAGAGTATTTAGCAGAAGATGTGAATATCCCCATCACTGTAGATTTAATTAATCAAGCTAAAGATATACTAATTCAAAGGCAAGACACCCATCTAGATAGTTTAGCAGAACGACTGCGAGAGGATAGGGTAAAAGCCATTATTGAACCTATTTTATCTGGGGAAGAATTACCCAACACACCAGAAGATGATCGCCGTTATCTGTTAGATTTAGGTTTAGTGATTCGCAGTAAAGAGGGTGGGTTAAAGGTAGCTAACCCCATTTATCAAGAGGTAATCCCCAAGGTGTTATCCCAGGGAACTCAAGATAGTTTACCGATGATTCAACCCAGTTGGTTAACACCCACAGGGGAATTAAACCCGCAAATATTGTTAGAAACCTTTTTAGACTTTTGGCGACAACATGGGGAGCCATTATTTAAAAGTACCCCTTACCCAGAAATTGCGCCCCACTTAGTATTAATGGCATTTTTACACCGTGTAGTTAATGGTGGTGGTAGCTTAGAACGGGAATACGCCATAGGCTCCGGGAGGATTGATATATGTCTGCGTTATGGGGATGTAGTGTTAGGGATGGAATTAAAGGTATGGAAACAGGGTAAAGCCGACCCCTTACCCCAAGGATTGATACAGCTAGATAAGTATTTATCAGGACTCAATCTAGATACAGGATGGTTAGTAATATTTGACCTTCGCCCCGACTTACCCCCCATCAGTGACCGAACCACCACCGAAATAACCCTAAGTCCCCAAGGCAGAAATATTACAGTAATTCGGGGGTAGGTTTGGATTTGTTGACTGTCAACTTACCTGGGTATGCTTGATTTGAGGAGGCGATGTGATGTTGGAGTATGATTATTTTCTTTGAGATTGGCTACAATTTCCACCGAGGCTATTTGTTGCTGTAGCCAATTGCTAAAAAACTCTCCCATAATTTGCAACCGCAAGTTATCATCTAACTCTGGTTTAATTATTTCTTCAACTGAGATTATATGTACTCCTTTGGGTGTAATAATGGGCTTAAGAATCTGGGGGGGAGTGGCGGCAAAAACTGCGGCTGCAATCTCGGCTCTGAAGTCAATACGGCGGCGGATTCCCTGATAACCACCAGTGCGACGGGTTTCGGGATTTTGGATATATTGACGAGCAATTTCTTGGAAACTAATTTCGCCTTCTTTGAGTGCATAAAATAGTTCTAAGGCTAAATCTTCATCATCTAATACCACTTCATAAGTTACTGCGCCAAAATATTTAGATTGGTGTGCATAAAAAAATGGTTCTATTTGCTCTGCAAATAAATGATTGGCTAATTTAGAGGATGTGAGGTTGATTTTCGCTATTTCTTCCAAGTCATCTAGGGAAATATAATGTTTTTTTAACCAAGCCCAAGTGTCTTCTGCTTTCAGTAGTCGGTGAGCTAGGCGAAGATCGTCTGCTGCTGTTTGCAGTTCTTCTATAGAAATTTCAATTCCTGCTTTATCGGCGGCTTCAGCAATGATTTTTTGGGTAGCGATCGCTTCTAAAATTCCGGGGATTTGGCAAGCCATTTTTATATAGTAAATAATGTCTTCAGCAGAAAATTCTAAAATATTTGACATGGCTAAATTCCTCCAACTAATAACTAATTTTCCCTGAGTATTTTGACTTTTTTAGTCAGTAACTTATTCATCATATTTGCTTAATATATTGTTTATTGTCTCTATCTGATGGTAGTTTTAATATTTTAATTATTCACCATTGTTTATCATCTTTATTCAAATTAAATAATACAGATATAAGCCCTATTTTTCTAGGTTTTAGACTAGACAAATAGGGGTAATATTCCATGGTAAAAATGGTGAATCTAGTCCCCTTCCCTTAATAATGGGAGAGTTAGTGTGGGGTAAACCCTTTTGGTTTTCGCCGTACACAGTGGCGGGTAGAATGCACACCCCACAAGAGTTTTAGCACCAATATTTGTACCCCATTTACCTGTAAACTGCTGTAACTAAAGTTCTAGTCCCCCCTGTTGCAATTTTTTAAACGGATCTAAAATGAAATCAATAACTCGACGCTGACGGATAACTACCTCTGCGGTGGCGGTCTGACCAGGGGTTAAATTAACGCGCTGGTTAGCAGCTTGCACATAAAGTTGATCTAGGGTGATATCTAAATCATAAGTGTCTATATTGCCTTGATTGTGAGACTGAACTCTGGAGTTAGGTGCAATCCAACTCACACGCCCTGCGGACACGCCATAATCTTGGTAGGGATAAGCATCAAACTTGATTTTCACTGGCATTCCCTCCTCTAAGAAACCACTGTGTTGGCTGGGTATCTGGGCTTTGAGAATCAATTTACTATCTTGAGGCGCAATATGGGCAATGATTTGTCCTGGTTCTACCACAGGGCCTGGTTTAGTCACAGGTAACTGAAAAACTATACCATCAATGGGCGATCGCACTACTCGTTGTTGCAGTTGAATCTGTAAGGACTGAATTTGGCTCTTGGTTTGAGCTATTTCTGTTTCCAGGGTACTAATTTGGCCGTCCATATCCTTAAGTTGTTCCTGGCTTCTGAGTAGTGCTAATTTACCGGCTTGAACGACACCTTGATAACTACCTTGCTGTTCTTGTAGGCGTAGTTTTGCTTGCTGAATATCAGCTACAGCTTGATTCATAGTCGCCTGATAGCGGCTGGTTTCCTCTTTTAAACGCAGTTGAGCTAAAGTAACATCAGATTGTGCTTGTAAGTGCAAGCGTTGGCTTTCTTCTGCTGTCTTTTGTAGTTGCACAAGTTGGATTTGGGGAATTGCACCCTGGTCAAACAATTGACGATAGCGTGCAACTTCTGTCAAATCTGTGTCAAAACGATTCTTAACTAACTTTTCAGTTGTTTGGGTAGAATTAATGTTTTGGCGAGCCTGCTCAACTAAAGCCTGTCTTTCTAACTTCTGTAAGTTATACACACTCCGCCGCGCATCCAGATTTTGCTGCGCCTGACGGACTTGAGACATTTTTTCTAATTCTTGAGCTTGATTTTGTTGCTCTTGAATATTAATAGCTAACATCAATTGGTTTTGCAGCAGCTTTAATTGGGCTTGGCGATCGCGCAGTCCTTGTAACTGTGTCTGTCTTTGCTGCAATTCTGTTTCTAACACCTCAGAATCCAACTCTAGCAAAACCTGACCAGCTTTGACTATAGCGCCTTCGTGAACATTGACAGCCTTCACGGTTCCCGGAACTGCAATTCCTAACTGATAGGTCGCTCCTTGGGGTTCCAAACGCCCTCTAGCGCTGCCTGTCTCATCAATTTTCGTGAGCATCGACCAAGGTAAAATAATAGTGGTAAATCCCACCAGAAAGTACAGTAGGGAACGTGTCCAGAGTTTTGGCAAAGCATCCAGCAGTTCTTCTGTACCGTAAAACCAATCATTGGCTTGGGTTTGTACCTGTGTCTGATCATCAACAACAGCACTAGAATTTTCAACCTGGTGATTCACCCCACCCAAGCTAGAGCTCAGGGCTGAGTCTTGCTGTGATTTTGCAAGTATAGATGATAAATGTTGAGATGGGTTTGGCATAAGTAATTCAACCGTTTACTGTCCAGGAGAATTTTTCGTGGACAAATTCTCCTGTTAAATTGGCAGTTTCCCAGGTTTTTAAGCTGTTGGCGCTGTTGCTCCCAGTTGTTGCTCGTTGAGATAAAAGTAATGACCTCTTCTAGCGATTAATTCATCGTGAGTCCCGCTTTCCACGAGTAAGCCACGATCTAAAACCAGGATGAGGTCAGCATGACGCACCGTGGACAGGCGATGGGCAATAATTAGACTTGTGCGCCCTTTGAGGATGGTTTTCAGGTTATTTTGGATAATTCGCTCAGATTCCGCATCAAGGTGGCTTGTGGCTTCATCTAAGAGTAATAAGCGGGGATTTCCCAGTAAAGCCCGGGCGATCGCCAGGCGTTGGCGTTGTCCACCAGATAACATTCCCCCACCTTCACCAATTTGGGTTTCGTAACCAGTGGGTAGCAGTTTGATAAATTCATCCGCTCCGGCTAAACTTGCGGCTGTAATAATTTCCTCTAGGGTGGCTTCTGGGTGAGCAATACTGATGTTTTCCCGGATTGTACCGCCAAATAAGAAAGTATCTTGATCAACAACACCAATTTGCGATCGCAGCGATCGTAAAGAAATACTAGTCACATCTTGGGCATCAATTAATACTTTGCCATCTGTCGGCAGGTATAGCCCTAATATCATCTTCGTGAGGGTTGTTTTTCCTGAACCACTACGCCCAACTACCGCTACAGTTTGCTCAGGTAAGATTTCAAAGCTGAGATTTTCCAGGACATTAATATCACTTTCTGGGTGATAACGGAAAGTGACATTTTCAAACTTAATATGACCTTGTAACCTCGGTAAAAATTGGCGGGGTTGATGCTGTAAATCCTCTTCCGGTGCAGCCTCCAAAACATCATTAATGCGTTCGCTAGAAATAACAACTTCCTGGAACTGATTCCACAAAACAACTAACCTTTGAAATGGGCGAATGATGTTACCCAATAACATATTAAAAGCCACTAACTGCCCAATTGTCAAGTCATTTTGAATAACTAACCATGCCCCAAACCACAGCAAACCAGTAGTTACTAGAGTTTCAATCCCAGAGCTAAAAAGCTGCATTTTGTTGCTAATTATCTGCCCGGCAAAGGTCTTTTTAATCACATTATTTAATAGCTCTTCCCAATGCCAGCGTACTGTTTGTTCAATAGCCATTGAGCGAATGGAGCTAATACCAGTAAGAGATTGAATCAGATAACTATTTTCGTTGGCTGTAGCATTAAAAGCCTCCCGATTAATGCGGCGAAAGAAAGGTGTAGCCACCAGTGCCAAAATAAAGAATGGTGGAATGATGGTTAAACTCAATAATGCCATGGGTGCACTATACCAAAACATCAACCCCACGTAGATAAACACTGTCAGCAAATCCAAGGTAATAGACAGAGCCTCTCCGGTGAGGAAGCGCTGAATTTTATAGTTTTCTTGAACCCGGGAAATAATATCACCAACATAGCGCGACTCAAAAAAGGCTAAAGGTAAGCGGAAGGTGTGTTTAATAAAACCCACCAGTAAAGCCACGCTGATGCGGTTAGCTGTGTGATCTAGGAGATATTGCCGCAGTCCATTGATCATCACACTGAATAAGCCAAAAATCAGCAACCCAAACCCCACTGCGTTTAATGTCAGAGTGCTACGCTGCACCAGTACTCGGTCCAATAACAACTGAGTTAATAACGGTGTCACCAGTCCAAATACCTGAATGAATACCGAAGCTACAAAGACTTCTAGCAGCACTTTAGAATGGGGTTTGACTAATTCAAACAACTGCCAGAATTGTGTACTGTCTTCCTCAGTTTCTTTCAGCTGCGCTGTAGGTTGTAATAACAATGCGTAACCAGTCCAACCAGCCTTAAATTCGTCATGGGTGAGGGTGCGTTGACTAAAGGCGGGGTCACCAACAATCACGTGTTTTTTGCTGATTTCATAGACAACAATATAGTGTTTGCCTTCCCAATGGGCGATGGCGGGTAAGGTTTGTTGTGCTAATTTATCCAAGCTGGCTTTGACGGGACGGGTAGTAAAACCTATACTTTCCGCCGCAGTTGTTAAACCCCGAAGTGTAGCACCGGTACGATTGATGTTAGCTAAATCCCGCAGTCGATTCACACTCAAGCGCTTACCCCAATAGCGGCTAATCATCACTAAGCAAGCAGCCCCACAGTCAGCAGCGCTTTGCTGTTCAAAGAATGGATACCGCTTACTTAAACGTCCCCACCAATGCCCAACTTGAACCCTGGGACTGGGAAAATAAGCTCGTTTTTGCTTTTTTTTCGGTGTGGGATCTGCTGGTGGTAATTGTGGGGTTCTCTTGGGGGTAGTTGCTTCTAAAAGAACCTCTTGGCGCTGTTGCGATAACTCAGCCAATTGCGGCCAAAATTCTAATGCTAGTTGCCAACTCGCATTTTTTAGAGTGTAAATTGTGATGGGTGGAGTCCCGCGCCAATTTTCCTGCTGGGGATGTATATAAATATTTCCCGGTGTTAATCTGCGTCCATCACTATGCTCTAGTTCTCCGTGATGTAATAGCCAAAGTTTGGTATCTTGGAAGAGTTTAACAGGGAGTGAGTCCCCTTCTACAGTGTGAGGCTCAAATAAAGCTAGGGCTTTGAGTATATCTTCTACAGATCCGTTGTGAGGAACTAGGGCGCTTTGGCAACATAACAACAGCAAATCCCACAGTTGGGCACGTTGTCTGAGGCGATCGCCAATGCTCGGATGTTTGCGAATCGCCTCTTGTAATGAGGCTTGGGGAAAATAAGCCAGTTTTAAATTCACAGAAGCTCTAGCCACATAAGGACTAAATTCTTCTTCTGTAAATAAGGTCAGTTCGCCAAATGATGCTCCAGTTGTCAGGGTAGTAATTAAGTTATTCGAGGTATCTAAAAGTCTGACCTTACCCCCAAGAACGATATATATGCCATTCGGCGCGGTTGTTGATTGCCAAAATTGCTTGGCTACTGCTGGTTGGACAATTTCTACGCCAATTAAGCATCTTTCAATTTCTGGTTCTGACAGCGACTCACCTAAGCTTTGGATAAGTTGTTGCGCTAAGTATTCTGGGGAAAACGCTGATGTCATTTCCTGACCTCCAAGACAGAATTATTTATTGGTCTGAATCAGATTTAATGACCAATGGAAATTAGTTTCACCAGTGACATTGCAAGTCGCAAATCTTAATCCCAGCATCCTTGGGTTGCTCAGTTTCCAGTGGGTGGGAAGTTTTACGTTTCGTTGATAGTCCCATTTGTTTGAGCAAGCGATTAATGTGGCGATCGCTAATTTGAATGTTAAATTCGTTAGCTAAATGTTTGCTTAACCATTGGGCTGTCCAATAGGTAAATGCATAGCCATAATCACGAGGGCTATGGATGACCAATTCTTTCAAGCGCTCCAAATACTGAGCATTGACAATTTTAGGTCTACCGATGGGTCGCTCATTCCATTTGTGTGCTAAACCTGCTTCTGCTAAACCAATCCAGTAGCGCGCCATTTCCTGAGAACAACCTATGATTTCACAGATTTGGCTTTGAGATTTACCAACATCTGCTAACAACATAATTTCAATGCGCCGCCGATATTCTGGCTGTAAATCACTTTGTAGGCTTTTGAGCAAAGCCTTTCTTTGAAAATGAGTTAAAAATTTACCTTCTTGGATGTTTTGCAGGTTATAGTTTTCCCAAGTTTCGCTTTGACTAACAGAGTGTGACATATCTATTACCAGTCATCATTTATTGAAAAGTTGGGCATTTTAATCACTTGCAGCTATACTCAAACCTCTATAAATCAGGCTTGATAACTGCAATATTAATTAGCAATTACTAGCTAATTAACTATTTCATTGATGTATAATGCTTGGTTTTTTACTATGCTATGGTGACCAATTGTGGGTTCTAAAAATAGTTAAAACCCACAAATTTTGACTATGGTCATCGACTCGCCATCAGAGTACTAATCAAAAATCTACCGATAAATCACGGAATTTTTCTATTTTTCCCAGTCAACACATTCTTAGTTAAAAGCTGCGCTCTTGTGGTGTGAGCCACAGCTTGTGTCGCGTAACCATAGATAGTTAGTAAGTAGTAGTAAGCAAACCTGACAAAATATGAAGCAAGCATAGCTGTTGTCTCATCTCATAAACAACAATTTCTGGTAAGATAGCTCAAACCAGTAAACTACTCACTGGCTAACCCTGATAACTTGGTGTGATATTGGTAGTGACTTCAACCAGTTATCTTGGTTGATGCTCGTCGGTAAGTAATTTGGAGTTTTTCTATAACTCCTATTTTGAGGATGTTACTGTTAGCTTTTATGCTAGCCATACAGGTTGATATATCAACCTCAAGACATTTCAACTGGTTTTTTTTCCATTACCAAAAATGTGGTGTAAACTTGTCCCATAAAAAAATGGAACCTAGAAGCAGCTAAGGTCAGGTTGTGAATACAAATCTACTTCCCAGACTAGCCTAATATTAGCTAATATCTCATCAGCAGATTTCGATTAATCTGAAAAATAAGTCCAATAAAAAAAAGTGACAGTTATTCAATCTCTTGTCTTAACCTACTGTTATCCTTTTAGAAATTTTCTTAAATACAGTCAAGGGTTTTGAGAAAAAAAGTTAAATCTTTACTCAATATCGATTATATCTTTAAGTGAAATTAATAATTAATTTTGTCTGGAATAAATTTACAGATTTATTCAATTGCGGACATAAAATATGACTTTTCAATCTATAGTCTATACTTCTAGATTCAAATGTGTGTCAAGTAAATTTGACTCAAGAACGGATTATAAAAATTAAATTATATCTGTGCATCTATCTTCGGCAAGATAAAGATATATCTATCAGTATCTATTTTTTCTATAGTCATCCTATTTGACTTGAAAAATTATGAGTGAGGAAAGGGAACACACCGAACAGGGAACAGGGAACAGAAATTGTTCATGAATCATTTAGGATTGCTATATTTCAAGTATCCATCCCTAGGATGAAACTTGTAGTGGTGAGTATTTACCCAAACCACTACCATGAATTTCGCTTGTTTGCTTTTGCAGCACCTCAAGTTAAGCAATGTCTTTCATTTTACTTAAACATCTAGATGAAGGATTAATATTGGAACTTTCATTTTTTATATTTTGATTACGGGTATTTTCCTTGAGTAATCGATTGTAGGTTCGATAGGGAATGTAATGTAAAGGATTGTAACCAACTATACGTAGCATTAAAACACAAGCCCAGGAATACTTACCAGCAATAATCGCTTCTACTATTTGATCAAATTGTTGAGGATTCATTGGTTTACTGAAGTTCTTACTAATTCCAGAAATATCTTGATTCATGCTTTTACTCCACTCTCATGAAACTAGTCTAAATTAATTGTTTTTTGTTTGATTTCAAATTTTAATTTAATTTACTTCAGGGAAGAAAGTTATGTTAACAGGTAACTGTAATGCAATTGATAATAGTTTTAGTTTTTACACTTCCAGTGAACATAAACAAGATAAAAAGTTGCTGTAAGTAAATTACTTATTCTAGAAGTTGACATTTTATAAAAAGCTAAATAGTAGTTTAAAAAAACATCTACCGATTCCATCTGTAAACTTCTTCCTTAACTTGAGATTTCCACTACATTTGACATGATGTTGCTTTTGATAAACTGACATTAAGCTAAAAGTCTGTTCATCGCTGAATACGGATATTACTAGATACAGTTTTCAAGTTTTTTGTATAGCAATCCTAAATGATTCATGAACAATTTCTGTTCCCTGTTCCCTGTTCGGTGTGTTCCCTTTCCTCACTCATAATTTCTCAAGTCAAATAGGATGACTATATCTTATAACTGTTAATTTAAATAGCTTTCCCTGGTCAGTTAATTATGTATTTTTTAGCTCTAGTTTTCAGAGCATTGTCGTTAAGTAAATTTGATTTCCTGGTATTTTTTTGACATAGGTATTTGATAAACAGATATGGATTCAGCACTAAGATCAAGATCGAAGATAAACAGTTGGTCATAGGGAATTTATTCCCATGTGTCAAATGGTTGAATTAAAAATTGATTAATTCTTGATATTTTGGTAGATAACAGTTGCCATCCCTAAGTATGGGAAATCTTTTTTAACCCTAGTTATATGTTCTTTTGGTTCATGGAATACCCGGAAAATAAAATCAAAAATTCCAGATAGTGAGTTATTAAGCTGGAGACAGAATAGCATCCAACCCATGATGGTAAAACATCTGTATGTTTTTTTATGTATTTTTCGTTACCGATTAAGTAAAGCTGGGAAAAGACAACTTGAGGCTGTGGGGTGATTCAGACTATCTTCGGTTAATCACATTGAATAACAAATCTTTACTCATGGGAGTAAAATTGTTGGGCTGATATGATATACTATCAATACTGGGGGTGTCTTAATTAAGATATTAAGAAATAAGTATTATTTATAATTGTGTTCTTTGGCAGTAATAACTAGGTAAATTGCCCAAATAGCCATAGCCCGCAGATAAGTACTAGCCCGGAAGGTACCAGATGCGGTGATAGCTTCAGGGGTGCGGAACTGTAAGCCATTCTGGTAAATTTGCTGTACCACAGCACCTGTTAACTTCAAACCTTCATCCTGCATCCCCATTTGGACGAGAAAAGCCGCCAGACCAAAGTTAATTCCTGTCCAAACTTCCAGGGGATGGGTAGCATTGGGGTTTTCTGGTGAACCGTCAGGAAGAACACCATTAGCAGCACCAAATTCACCATGACCGAATTTCAGGAAGCAAGCCTCATAAACAGTTTGTAAGGCAGATAAAGCGCGATCGCATGGTACAATGTCCGGCAATCCCAATAAACGGGCATAAAACTGTCCACACAACTGGTCAGCCATCACCACATCCGAACCGCTCCGACTATCTAACCTAAAATACTTACCATTCCAAAGTTTTTCTTGATACACAGGCATAGACTGGGTTAACCAAAGCTGATACCTAGCTCTTAACTCCTCTGTTTTCTCTGTACCTCTGTGGTTGTTTAACAAAATATCACAAATAGCGATCGCCGCCTCCAAAGCCGCCAACCACAGACCCCCACAATAAGCACTCACACCTTGTAAACGCCAATCATCAAAAGTTTGGTCAGGTGCGCCAGAATTTTCAGGAATCCCATCACCATCCAAATCAAAAGCCTTGAGATAGTCGAGGGTCTGCACAATTCCCTCCCAACAATCTACTAAAAACTGCACATCCTCAGCACCTGTGAGCAAAAAATCCCGGTATACTTGTAAGACAAAATCACTACCCAAATCCTTCCACAGATTACAGTCTTGATAACAGGTATAATTAGTTTTCTCCCACACGTGTTCATTAGGTGCGCCCAAATCATGGGGTGTTGCCCCGGACACTTTGCGAGATGCGGTTGTTTCCTCTGCTCCAATGGTATAATAATACCCGATCACCCGCTGATGAGTATCACTCTGGGGAATTGCTCTAGCAAATGCTCGCATCACTGATTTTTCTAGTTCAGGAAACAGGACTAATAGCCCAAAGGAGCCATACAAGCGCACATCTAGACTTTCATACCAGCGATAGTCTAAGCACTCCAGCACCGCAAACTGACCCATGGGGTCAAGTTCTGAAGCTGCACTCCACAGAGTTCCGCCGCTGGTTAGGTCATATAGCTCATTAAATAGAGCCATTTTCAACCAGTCTGGTAGGTCTTGGCGGTCAATAATTGGCTGTTGCCAGGCTTGAATTTTTTTATACCAGGTTTGATATTCTGTCAGGGCTGTAGAGGCGATCGCCCCAGCATGATTACCACTCCGACCAAAAAAATCTGTATATCTGCGGTAATAGTTAATCCCCGCTGCAAATTCTGTTACCGGAAAGTCCCAAGACACAACAAAGGGAATTGCTAAACTTTCTCCTGGTTGCAGAGTAAACCGCACTGCGATCGCTACCCCTATTTGTGTATTTTCTAATGCAGGAGTTGTATCTTGATAATTAGGCAAAGAACCATCTACAGTAAAGCTTTGCCATACATCTTCCCCCGTACCCCCCGGTTCCCAGCGAGTATGGTAAAATACTTCTACCATGGGATGTTTAATGGTCGCAATACACCAACTCCCATCACCTTCTCCTACTGAATCATCACCAGTTACTTGGCTACAAATACAACTGAAATATTCTGTGTTTTCTGCTATAAAATTGTAATTACCTTGACTCTTACCTAAAAGTGGCTGATATGCATAAACCGGACTACCATCATCCCGTATTCTCACTTCTGGAGACTTCAGCGCATTAGTAAACCAGCCCACCATATTTTCCCACGTGAGCATAATACTTAAAGTTATAGGTGCATTTGTGGGATTATGAGCATTCCAATGAAAAATTGCTACAGGGTAGCTAGTTTCTTGATAATTCTCTGCCCAAATTGGGGAAAACTGCTCACAGGTTAACTCGGCTTGAAATACATTTTCGTAGACAAACCAACTCCGGGGATATAGGGCGTGATAAGTTCCTGTTTCCTGTGTCTGTGTGGATGCTGGATACCATTTCCACTCTGGGAGACTAGAATTTTCTGGTGCTTCTGTAGCCAAAGCGTAAGCTTGAGAAAATTTACCATCGGACTCAAACACACTAAATTGACAACCGGGGATATTTTGAAACGTATGTTCACCGCCGTCAATATGCCACAGATTAAACTCTCCTCGTGAAGATCGTCCGATACAACCCGCACCAAAGCCACCCAAAGGCATACCGTGCCATGGTCCATCATCAATATTACTAGCATAACGGACGGTATAGGGCTTCTCCCAACCCAAACCGATGGGACGACTCCAAGTGCAAGGAGGAATTACCGAGGATATCAGTTTTGTCATTACCTGATTTTACCAGGTTGCTTTATGCTCAGGAAGCGTAAGTAAATGTGTAATTTATATTAAGTAATTAACCCGGAGGACATGGGGAAGAGGTAATTATCTCCCCGACTCCCCATGTTAGCCTTAAAGTTGTCGTACTAAAGGCTGACCGTCTTTAACTTCGCCCACTAAAACTACATCTGCACAGTTGACAAAGATCCCATTTTCCAAGACACCAGGAATATTATTCAGTGTTTTTTCTAAGGCAACAGGGTCATCAATAGAATCAAACCTGACATCTAATACCATATTACCTTGGTCTGTAATGACCGGTCCTGCCTTTTTTACACCCATGCGGAGTTCAGGTTTACCACCGAGTTTTTTAATGGCGTTGGTAACAGGGGTAATAGCCATCGGTATAACTTCTACCGGTACGGCGAAAGAAGAACCCAAGCGGGTTACTAATTTACCAGCATCTACTACAACGATAAATTGATTTGCCAGGTAGTCCACTACCTTCTCGCGGGTATGGGCTGCACCACCGCCTTTAATTAAATTTTTGTTGGGGTCTACTTCATCAGCCCCATCAATGGCAATATCAATATGGTCAACAGCATCTAAGGTGGTCAGAGGTACGCCGTATTCTTTGGCTAGGACTTCTGATTGAAAAGAGGTAGGAATACCCACAATATCTTTAAGTTCACCAGATTTGAGGCGATCGCCTAAAAACTGAATTGTATAAGCTGTGGTTGACCCTGTACCCAAACCGACAATCGAGCCTGATTTTACCAGGGCGGCGGCCGCCTTGCCAACTTCTTGCTTCATCAACTTCACGGGGTCTGCTGTTGCACTCATCCCAAAACTCCTGAAATATTGACTAAATGGTCTATCACGGCCGACTATACTACATCCTAGTCAATTCCCAATTCACTCAGGCAAAATTCCCCATCATTTCCGCAAGCCACATGATTTATAGACCACAGGTTATAATATTTATTTGGTTTGGGTCTCACAGTTAATTCACAGTACAATTACTTGGTGATTTGTTGCAATGGTTACTTACTTATCCTTTCGGAAATTCAGGGTTAAATTCTCAGTATCCACTGCTAGCGTAGGCACCCTCAAGCAGTAATGACTAGTGACTAAATTAATCAAAACCAGGTCAACTTTGATGAAATTATAATTAGCAAAATCGTACATATACCTTAGTACAAAATGATTGATTGACTAAAACCACCCGACTAGTTATTGACTGAAAATCATGGCAACTTAATCAATTAAAAATGCGTCAACCAACCGCAGAGAACATTTTGAGACTCACCCAACCAGGTGATGCTCTCAGCTATTTATAGATGCAGAATAGCCCAATTAACATCATGAGAAATCAGCGAAACTTGCTAGCTACTCTTTCCTTAGTATTACTACTACACAACTTAACATTAAGCGTAGCCAGAGCAGTAGAACCTAGTGATAACTTGCCATCCCCAGCAATTCAACAAGTGATTGCAGCTAAGTTAATGGCCAATTCACCAGATGGCAAATTTTATCCAGAAAGGATGATAAGTAGGGCGGAATTGGCGGCAATTTTAGTGAAAGTATTTAACCTAGCTCAAAGGGAACCCGTTAAAATACAAGAGTCTCAAAATGTCCCAGATGTTCCTCCTTCCCATTGGGCATTTAAGGACATTCAGACAGTGCTTAAAACCGATATTATGAAAGGATATCGGGGGAATTTATTTTTCCCTAATCAAAGGGTGACCAGGGCAGAGGCCTTAGCGATTTTTGCCCAAGCTTATGGTGTATTTCAGTTTGGTGACGACATCGTAAATGAAATACTTGATCAGCATCCAGATGCAGAATCAATTCCAGTATGGGCTAGGAAAGCGATCGCCACAGTAGTTACCGAAGGATTGATCAACACAGACGACCAAAATAACATCTTACCATTACGGCCTATGACCCGTGGAGATATGGCGTATGTATTGAGTCAATATTTACAAAGACAGCAACCACAACTAGAAATGTCACTCACACCCGACGTGATCCCACCTGCAGAAAAATGACGATGGGGAATAATTGTGACTAAATCATTCCAGAGACATCCCCACCGTGGGAAAATTAAAAAATGATAGAAGTAGAGTTTAGAGAGGAACACCCCATAATATGCATCTGAGTGAAATCACCCATCCTAACCAGTTGCATGGTTTGTCAATCCGGCAATTGCAACAAATCGCCCGCCAGATCCGAGACAAGCACCTACAAACCGTAGCAACAAGTGGGGGACATCTAGGGCCTGGTTTAGGAGTTGTAGAGTTAACACTAGGACTTTACCAGACACTGGACTTGGATCGGGATAAAGTCATTTGGGATGTAGGACATCAAGCTTATCCCCATAAACTAATTACCGGAAGATACAACAACTTTCATACCCTCAGACAGAAAGATGGCATTGCAGGCTATCTCAAGCGGTGTGAGAGCAAATTTGATCACTTTGGTGCTGGACACGCTTCTACCAGTATTTCCGCCGCACTGGGTATGGCTTTAGCGGCAGAATTGAAAGGAGAAAAATTTAAATCAGTAGCCGTAATTGGTGATGGTGCTTTAACTGGAGGAATGGCTTTAGAAGCCATCAACCATGCAGGACACCTACCTAAAACTAAACTGCTAGTTGTTCTCAACGACAATGAGATGTCCATCTCTCCCAACGTCGGAGCAATTCCCCGTTACCTGAATAAAATGCGCCTCAGTCCACCGGTGCAGTTTATCACAGATAATTTTGAGGAACAGTTTAAACAGATTCCCTTTGTTGGTGAATCTTTATCTCCCGAACTCGGACGCATCAAAGAAGGAATGAAGCGTTTAGCAGTTCCCAAGGTAGGCGCAGTCTTTGAAGAACTAGGTTTTACTTATATTGGACCAGTGGATGGCCACAACCTAGAGGAACTAATTGCTACCTTCCACCAAGCCCATGAAATGACAGGGCCGGTTTTGGTGCATGTGATTACCGTTAAAGGCAAAGGCTATGAAATCGCCGAAAAAGACCAAGTAGGCTACCATGCCCAAAGTCCATTTAACCTGACCACAGGGAAAGCTATTCCCTCTACCAAGCCCAAACCTCCCTCCTATGCCAAAGTCTTTTCCCACACATTAGTTAAACTCGCGGAACAAAACCCCAAAGTTATTGGGGTTACAGCTGCAATGGCTACGGGAACGGGTTTAGATAAACTCCAGGCTAAACTACCCAATCAATATATCGATGTGGGTATCGCTGAACAACACGCCGTTACCCTATGTGCCGGTTTAGCCAGTGAAGGAATGCGCCCTGTGGCAGCCATTTACTCAACTTTCCTCCAGCGGGCTTACGACCAGATCATTCATGATGTTTGTATTCAAAACTTGCCTGTGTTCTTCTGTTTAGACAGGGCGGGAATTGTCGGTGCCGATGGACCTACCCACCAAGGTATGTATGATATTGCCTATCTGCGCTGTATTCCTAATATGGTGATGATGGCACCTAAGGACGAAGCGGAACTACAACGCATGATGGTAACTGGTATTAACTACACCAGTGGACCAATTGCCATGCGCTATCCCCGTGGTAACGGCTACGGTGTTCCCCTCATGGAAGAAGGCTGGGAACCTTTAGATATCGGTAAAGGGGAAATCCTTCGTCACGGCGATGATGTTTTAATTATCGGCTACGGCACCATGGTACATCCTAGTATGCAAGTAGCACAAATGCTCAGTGAACATGGCATCGAGGCAACTGTAATCAATGCCCGTTTTGTCAAGCCCTTGGATACAGAATTAATTGTACCCCTGGCCAAGCAAATCGGCCGCGTTGTTACGTTGGAGGAAGGCTGTGTTATGGGTGGTTTTGGTTCTGCTGTGGCCGAAGCACTACTAGATTCCGATGTTGTGGTTCCTGTCAAGCGTATTGGTGTACCCGATATTTTAGTAGACCATGCCACACCGGAAGAATCTAAGGCCGAATTAGGTTTAACTAGTCGTCAAATAACTGAAAGAGTTATGGCTGCTTTCTTTCAAAAGCAAGCATCTAATGTTATCTAGGGCGATAGGGACTGATATCATCTCCGGTTAATCAACATGACATGATCAAAACTAACTGCATTGATTAATTAATCAGGTGAGGATAACTCACCTTTTTTTCGCATCTTGATTCTGTATTGGGACTGACATCAATCAGATAGTAGCTACTCACCTTCTAAAATAGAACTTACGCAAAACTCACCGAAGAATAAACCACCACAAGCACAGAAGAAACGGAGAAATGAGAGTTTGACGGGTATTTTGCGTAAGTGATGTAAAATCCAGATGCGATCTGCTTGCAGCAGCGATCGCGCTATCGCAACCCTAGGGCAGGATATGAATAATTTATTAATGACTACCCTGATCTCAACACCCATCAAAGACCCAGTACCGGTATTTCTGATGATTTTGGGGATTATGCTCATCGCTCCCCTGTTATTTGAGAAAATTCGACTACCTGGCATTGTGGGGTTAATTTTGGCTGGGGTTGTAGTCGGTCCCAATGGCCTGGGATTGTTGGCACGAGATAACACAATTATACTACTGGGTACAGTAGGTTTATTATTTCTCATGTTCATGGCAGGTCTGGAAACTAGCCTGGATGACATGAAATACAACGCTGATAAGGCGGTTATCTTTGGATTAGCTACCTTTCTAGTACCTATGATTTTAGGTGCTGCTGCCATGATGTCCATCGGCTACGATTTATTGCCAAGTATTCTTGTGGCATCATGTTTCGCTTCTCATACTCTTCTAGCATTACCTATCGCAAGCAAACTGGGTATTATGCGATCGCAGGTAATGACTACCACTCTGGGGGGGACTTTAATCACCAATATTCTGGCACTTTTAGTATTGGCGGTGGTGGTGAGGGCACATGAAGGTAATTTAACCCTGGGTTTCTGGCTATTCCTAATTCCCTCACTGATTACCTACACTTTTCTCACACTTTGGGGACTTCCCCGTGTGGGACGCTGGTTTTTTCAGCGCTTTGGACACGACGAAGGAGCAGAGTTTACCTTTGTTTTAGCTACTTTGTTTGTGGTTTCCTACGGAGCACAATTAGTCCAAATTGAGCCAATTATTGGGGCTTTTTTAGCAGGGGTTGCTATTACTCAACTAATACCTCACCTCAGCCCCCTAATGAATCGGATTCAATTTATCGGTAATACCCTGTTTGTGCCATTTTTCCTGATTTCTGTGGGGATGTTGGTAAATCCCCGGATTCTGATTCAAGAGCCGCGATCGCTACTAGTATCAGCTGTCATGGTGACTGTGGCCATTATTGTCAAGTTCATTCCGGCTTGGGGTGCTGGTAAGTTATTTGGAATGAATTTTGACAATATTATGGTAATGTTTGGGCTGTCTGTGGCTCAAGCTGCTTCCACTCTCGCGGCTATTACCGTTGCTTATAAAATCGATTTGGTTGACCAGTTAACCGTGAATGGCACCATCGCCATGATTTTAGTTACCTGTGTTGCTTCTCCTTGGATTACAGCACAGTGGGGACAAAAACTTCACCAGGGAGAACTCACTAGTCAAAAAGCCAACAACCTCAACATAGGCGATCGCGTTTTAGTCCCAGTTGCTAACCCCAGCACTGAGGATAATTTGCTCCAGTTGGCAATTATTCTCGCAAAATCTGCAAAAGGGACTTTGTTACCCCTACATATTTTACTAGAGAAAAATTCCATCATTTCCCCAGAGGATAAGACTAGACAAAATCAATTATTATCCACTGCCGAAATGATTGCCCATGCTGCTGTTACCAAGGTTACCACCATTGGTCGCATTGATGAATCAATTGATAAAGGTATTGCTCGTGTCGCAGAAGAACAACAAGCTAGTGTGATTATTTGCGGTTGGAAGGGTTACTCAACTTATCAAGAAAATTTATTTGGCGGTGTCATTGACAAGATTGTTAATCGCAGTTCAGTACCAGTTCTAGTAACTCGGTTTCCATTACCAATTGAGCATACAAGGCGAGTATTTTTAGCCTTCACCACCCAACAAACTTACGCGACTTCTTTTGGGGCAAATATCCAATTAGCCAAAGCCCTAGCCACGGAACTCAAAGCATCGCTACAACTATTACAAGTGGAATCAGTACGAGAAACCACTGTACAACCTCCAGATATTCCAGCACCTCCAGACACACCAATTCAAAAGGTGCGTGGTAATTTTGTGCGTCAAGTCTCTCGATTACTCAAAACTAACGACCTATTGGTGTTAAATGGGACTGTTGAGCAAAAAAGTCAACTATTTTCACTTCTGGGTTATGCACCAGAAGTCATCGCTCGTAATCAACCCCAAGTAGCCATGATTATCGCTTATTTTCCCCAATAGGCACCAGGCTTATACATCCCCACCATCTTCTTAATTTTCTCCCATGCTTTACCCCGTTATTTGGCAGAATAATTCCGTTTCCCTCATTGACCAAACTCGCCTCCCTAATGAGTATACTGTCGTCCAAATTCACCGCAGTGAAGACATGGCGCAGGCGATTAAAACTATGATTGTTCGCGGTGCGCCAGCTATTGGTGTCGCGGCCGCCTATGGGATGTATCTTGGTGCAAGAGAAATTGAGAACCAAAATCACCACGAGTTTTTAGAACGCTTAGAAAAGGTCGCCGATTTGTTGCGTTCTACACGCCCCACAGCAGTTAATTTATTTTGGGCTATTAGCCGCATGATGAAAACTGCTTATGAAACTCTGGGAACTGTCACAGAAATTACACAAAAGCTCTGGGAAACAGCCCAAGCTATTCATGCTGAAGATTTACAAACCTGTCACGCTATTGGTGACCATGGTTTGGCCGCATTACCCCCAACCCCACAAAAGCTGACAATTCTCACTCACTGTAATGCGGGGGCGTTAGCTACTGCTGGCTATGGTACAGCATTGGGTGTTGTGCGTTCTGCTTGGAAGTCGGGACGATTAGAACGTGTCTTTGCTGACGAAACTCGCCCCCGTCTCCAAGGGGCAAAACTTACGGCTTGGGAATGTGTTCAAGAAGGTATTCCAGTTACGGTAATTACTGATAGTATGGCTGCCCATTGTATGCAACGGGGTTTAATTCATGCTGTGGTGGTGGGTGCAGACCGCATTGCTGCTAATGGTGATACTGCTAATAAAATTGGTACTTATAGTGTGGCGATCGCTGCTAAGGCTCATCATATACCTTTCTTTGTTGCGGCTCCCTTGTCTACTGTGGATTTTAGTTTACCCGATGGTAGTAAAATTCCCATCGAGGAACGTCACCCAGGGGAAATATACCAAGTTGGCGATACTATATTGACACCAGGGGCTGTTGATTTCTACAATCCGGCTTTTGATGTTACCCCAGCTGAATTAATTACAGCCATCATTACTGAAAATGGCGCATTTCCTCCTGATAAATTGGCAAGTTTCAAATATTAATTAGAGGATCTTTGTCAAGTCATGATTAGTGTATCAACTATTGTTTGACCCCTCCCTAACCCTCCCCTTGTAAGGGGAGGGGACTGGATTTTATTGTTTCGGTTCCCCATTCCCCATTCCCCATTCCCTGTTCGGTGTGTTCCCTGTTCCCTAAAATAAAAATTACCTGTTGAAAACTTATCAAACATCCTCTGAGTACCAACTTTTGATTATGCCGGGGCGAATATTAAATCGAATATAGTCATCCTATTTGACTTGAGAAATTATGAGTGAGGAAAGGGAACAGGGAACAGGGAACAGGGAACAGAAATTGTTCATAAATCATTTAGGATTGCTATATTAGAATATTAAATTATATAGCTTTTAACTCTTCAGATTCAGATAGTGTTTCTTCAAACTGTATTCTTCTCAGGACTTACGCAACTGGCACAAATAGGGAGCGGAGGGAGCCGCGCCACGGGACAATTTCAATTAAACCAAGCACATAGGAATACTTGGGCGTTTGAGTTGCTGTATTAAATAATTAGACAGCAAATTATGCTTGATT
>NZ_JANQDF010000170.1:0-21449 GCF_029891675.1 Anabaenopsis tanganyikae CS-531 | reverse complement strand
ATTGACATAAGTGAGTTAAGAAAATCGCCCACTTGATATATAATACGATATCAGGTATTGAATTAAGACTATTGCCAACGCGAAAACCAAGCAATGATAGCGGTAGTCTTTCTTGTAAATCTTAAGAGAAATATCGCGTCTGGCTAAGGCGTGCAAGTCTACTGAGGGATAACCGCTCCCATGCTCCTGTTGAAGTAGAAAGTAAAGTCTAGCTTTGTCTAGGTTTTATATAGCAGTGCAGAACTTGATAACTCAAAACAGATAAGCATAACCGGGGAAATAAAAACTACCATGCGGATTCTATTTGTTGCAGCAGAAGCAGCTCCCGTGGCCAAAGTGGGAGGAATGGGGGATGTGGTGGGTGCATTACCCAAAATATTGAGACAAATGGGGCATGATGTCCGCATATTCTTGCCTTATTATGGCTTCCTCCCAGACAAAATGCAGATTCCTGAAACACCAATTTGGAAGGGATATGCCATGTTCCAGGACTTTGAAGTTTACGAAAGTGTTTTACCTGGTACTGACGTTCCCTTGTACTTATTCGGACATCCTGTATTTTTACCCCGCCGGATTTATAGTGGTGATGATGAGGACTGGCGGTTTACTTTTTTTGCCAATGGCGCAGCTGAATTTTGCTGGAACTACTGGAAACCACAAATTATCCACTGTCACGATTGGCACACCGGCATGATTCCGGTGTGGATGCACCAAGACCCGGATATCAGCACTGTGTTTACTATTCACAACCTCGCCTATCAAGGGCCGTGGAGATGGTATTTAGAAAAAATTACTTGGTGTCCTTGGTATATGCAGGGACATAATACCATGGCAGCAGCGGTACAGTACGCTGACCGGGTAAATACAGTTTCTCCCACTTATGCTGAACAAATCAAAACTCCTGCTTACGGCGAAACCCTAGAAGGTTTGCTATCTTTTATCAGTGGTAAATTATCCGGGATTATCAATGGTATAGACCTTGAGCTTTACGATCCCGCCACGGATAAAGCCATCAGCGAAAACTTTACTATCGATACCCTGGATAAACGCAAGGCTAACAAAATTGCTCTCCAAGAAGAAGTAGGTTTAGAAGTTAACAGCAAAGCCTTTTTAATTGGCATGGTAACACGGTTAGTAGAGCAAAAAGGTATTGATCTGGTCTTGCAAATCCTAGACCGTTTCATGGCTTATACTGATGCCCAATTCGTGCTGTTGGGAACAGGCGATCGCTACTACGAAACCCAAATGTGGCAGTTAGCATCCCGCTATCCTGGAAGGATGGCAACTTATCTGCTATATAATGATTCCCTGTCTCGTCGGATTTATGCTGGTGCTGATACTTTCTTAATGCCTAGCCGATTTGAACCCTGCGGTATCAGTCAAATGATGTCTTTGCGTTATGGTTGTCCCCCTATTGTGCGCCGTACAGGTGGACTAGTGGACACCGTATTGCACCATGACCCCATGAACGCCGCCGGTACTGGTTATTGTTTTGACCGCTATGAACCATTAGATCTGTTCACCTGTATGATCCGAGCTTGGGAAGGCTTCCGTTTCCAACCTCAATGGCAGGAATTGCAAAAACGTGGTATGAGCCAGAACTTCAGTTGGCATGAATCCGCCAAGCAGTATGTAAAGTTATATAAATCAATTTTCGGCTTACCAGAGGAAGAGGAATAGCCATTAGTGGAGTCATACTAAATCCTGATTCCATCATCAAATAATTTTCTTAACTCATGACCCAGACCCTCGGAATTAACCTGATGGTCCTGATCATGAGTTTTTTTAGTTATCTACTATAGTAGCTCAGGGCAATAAAAACATAGATTATACCACAAAATAGTACTGTTAGTTACTTAGGCAATTTTCAAACTGTGGAAGTATAGAGCAATGGCGGGCAAATTCACACTGATATTTGTTGTATTCAGTCCCTACCCTCAAGCTATCCATTACCCGGATTTTTCTCAAGATTTCTCACAGCGATGGCTCACCACTACCCTAACCCTTAATCCTCAGTTGTTCATGCTCAATAAAATGAGGTTGTTATCGATCACAATCAGTTAGGTTTTGTCAACAGTATTGTAATTTTCAAATTCTCGAAATCCTTTCGAGAACCTCAAGAAATATGTGGGTAACGCATTAGACCTTCAGGGCAGGGTTTAATCCTTTTGACTCCCCAGAATCGCAATTCTGAAGGTAATTGAAATTACAGAAAAATTAAATCCCCCGCTGCAAAAATTCTGGACAAATTCTCAATTGATTGCACAAAGGAGCAATTATGGACTACATGGCTTATTCACATATGTTTATGGCCAACGAAGAAGCAAATGAGGATCATGTTCCTAACTTTCAGTTTGAGTGGAAAAAACTCTTCATGCCTTCTGGAGTGGTTACAGCTAGAGAATATAATTTCTCCGAGAAGCAATTATACGGGCTAAATTTTCTTAAATCTTCTGCTTGGTTATTTTTAGCTGGGCTTAGTATATTTTTTGGTACAGTCAGCCACGCTCACACATCTGCAAGATCATACGTCAGTACTAACGGCAGTTGTCTGAGTGTCCGTGAACAGCCTAGCGTCAACTCTCGAATTGTAGACTGTCTTCCCAATGGTACGGAAATCAGGGATGGGCAAATTATCAATGGTTTTTCTAAGCTGTCTCGCAATAGATTTGTTTCTGCGAGATGGATTAGCAGAACACCAAATTATCGTCGTCGTAACACTCATATTACTAGTCGTGGTGTTGGTAGCTCAGTTAGTCTGAGGTTTGGATCTCGTAGTTCATCTGTGAGAGAAGTTCAACGAGCTTTAGGTGTGCAACCAACGGGATATTATGGACCTGTCACTACTCGCGCAGTCCGACAATTTCAGTCTCGCAATAACTTACCTGTTGACGGTATTGTTGGTCCCCAAACTCGTAGGGTTTTATTTGGGAATACTTACAGAAGTTCTCAGGGGAGAGGAGTTAATCTGAGATTAGGATCTCGAGGCGCATCTGTCAGAGAAGTTCAAAGAGCTTTAGGTGTGCAACCAACGGGATATTATGGACCTGTCACTACTCGCGCAGTCCGACAATTTCAGTCTCGCAATAACTTACCTGTTGACGGTATTGTTGGTCCCCAAACTCGTAGGGTTTTATTGGGGCGTTAATTCAAAATAATTTTGCACAATTTCTAAGATGCGTTCGGCTGCGTGACCGTCTCCATAAGGATTGATGGCGTTGGCCATTGCGTCATAGACCTTGGGGTTACTTAGTAAGTCTGCGGCTGCTTGAACAATTTTCTGCGCTGTGGTTCCTACAAGTTTGGCTGTACCAGCAGTTACAGCCTCTGGCCTTTCTGTAGTCTCTCGCAGAACCAATACTGGTTTTCCCAGGCTTGGGGCTTCTTCTTGCAAACCACCAGAGTCAGTTAATAAGAAATGCGATCGCCCAATTGCCCCCACTAGTTCGGCATAATCTAAAGGTTCAATTAAAAAGATGCGGGGATGATTCCCTAATAGTGCTTGTAATGGTTCTCGCACTGTGGGGTTACGGTGCAATGGTAACACCAAGGCTGTATCAGGAAACTTATCTAATATCTGTAAAAATGCTTCGGCGATCGCTTGTAATGGTTCTCCCCAGTTTTCCCGCCGATGAACTGTTGCTAGCAAGGTACGATATGAATTCCAATTTAAACCCGGTACATTACAGGCGGGTTTAGTTGCAGCTACATTTAATAGTGCATCAATAACAGTGTTACCTGTGATGTGAATTGTTCCCAAAACGCCAGAACGTTGCAAGTTCTCCGCCGCCCAGGGAGTAGGCGCAAAATGTAACTGGGTGAGTTGAGAAATCAGCCGCCGATTCCCTTCTTCTGGATATGGATTCCATAACTCGTCAGTTCTTAACCCAGCTTCTACATGAGCAACGGGGATTTTTTGGTAAAATGCTGCCAAAGCAGCGGCAAAAGCTGTCGTAGTGTCTCCCTGAACTATGACTAATTCCGGCTGACTTTTGTGAAATAATTTTTCTAATCCCTGTAAGCTGCGACAAGTAATATCATTTAAGGTTTGCTGGGGCTGCATAATTTCTAAATCATCATCAGCCTTTAGGTTGAATAACTGCATCACTTGCTCTACCATCTCGCGATGCTGTCCAGTTAAAATTAACTGTAAGTCAAATTTTGGCGAATTTTGAAATACTTGAATGACAGGAGCCAGTTTAATCGCTTCCGGACGTGTACCTAAAATAATGCCAACTTTCTTTTTAATAGTCATTTTTGCAGAATATATCATTACCTGATCACTACAAACTATAGCAATCCTATATTCAAGATCGAGAAATTAAACATGAAAAAACCCGGCTTAACCGGGCAGATGCTCTGTTTGTCGAATTGATCAGAACGAACTATACCTCAATTTCACACGTTAAAGGACAAGCAGCGTATACAGAAGAGGTCTGTATTTGCTCTCCTTCTCCATGTAACCAGCTCAACCACTTGACTTGATTGGGGTGTACACCTTTAACAGTCAACACGCCAGCAGCGATCATTACTCCCAGGACGTTCAACATAATTAAACCGCCTGATACCAGCAAAACCGCACTAACAGGCATTACAGATTGCAAGACAATTGACAATAAGCATCCGACCGTAGCCATTAAAAAGACTAATGGAAAACCGACAACCAACAAGCATACTGCCAATGTGAACGTCCAAATCAAAAAACTTTTGATCATCAAGGAGTAGGTCTTTCCTAGATTAGAGCCTTTAGCCGAAACCATGACTTTTCCTCCCAAAAATATACAGCAAGGTTTTCATTTCAGTCATATATCGTTTTTAACGACTTAACTGAATTGTTCAATTGAAGTTTAAGTATATAGAATGCTTTTCATAAGATGAGCATTTATTTACTAAACTTTACACTTCATTTTTGATAAAGATGAGTGTAAGCTCAATTTCCCTCGTGATTTGCCACCTAGTTTCTGGCCTCTATCTTCGGGAATACTTCAGAATATGACTTGGCTATGCCAGTTTTTTCCCAGTTTTAAATTCAGTCTTACTTAACATTTCTTATCAAGGTTACTACTAATTCTCATAATTCTCATAAAAGACTGAAAAGCTCCTCAGTGTTGCCGGCTGCAAACGCAACCGGCAAATCTAACGTAGATTTAGCTAAATATTATTGAGTATTGAAAATAACTAAAAAATCGATAAATTATACGGTATTTTGTGCAGCAACTATATATGAGCCAAAAAATCAGAAAAATATATAAAAATATATAAAATGACAGGGGGTTATTGCTTTTGATCAAGTCACATGGTTTCTGTGGGGATAAGTTTAGGTAGAATACAGGGTAAAAACAATCTTCTCAGTTTTGTTCTCCCTCAACCCTGTAACTAAATTGATCACTGATAAACTATCAAAACCGCAATTGTTTAAAGGTATTGCCCTTTTTACACCAGGAGGGGATTTAATTTACTGCATCGACCCTAACAAGCAGGGGCGATGGCATTTACATTTATGTGCGGCTTTGCAGGAAATCTTGGACTTACCAGAACCGCCACATTTTTTAGTGCCTTGCTATACTGCAACTATTGACCAGTGGTTAGATCCACATACTCACCAAGTCAGAACATTTGCTGAAGCCTATCCATCTGTTATGCGACATCAGGCTCTACTGAATGCCATTTTTGGCACGGATTTAGTTTGGCAAACAGCACCTTGGCAAGAGGGATTGTGCGATCATATGGTCTTAGCAACTTATCGCTCCACCTTTCCCCAACTTTGGCAAGACCATGATTTAATAGTCAATTTGGACTCCTCCCAAGCTCAAGTACAGTCTGATATATCTATGAACCTTACACAAAGCTTACAGTTACAAGCAGAATGTTATGTTTTGCGGCTGTTTGTGGCTGGACATAGTTTGAACACACAACGCATTCTTCAGAATCTGCACGGACTTTTGGAGCGATCGCTGGGGTATCCTTACACCATGAAAGTGATTGATGTTTTAACCAATCCAGAACAGGCGGAAATTGATCAAGTTTCTGCCACACCCACTCTGGTTAAGGTTTGGCCGCAACCAATTCGGCGCATTGTTGGGGATATAGATAATGTAGACAAACTGTTACAGATGTTAGGCGCTACAGATAAACAATATTAACACTAAAAAAACATTTTCACTCATCTAACTAAAAGAGGACATCCCGACCGTCGAAAGAGCCACATCTGGAGTGGAGACAGCAAAGAGTTTATTTGTCAGGGTGGGTTAACAGGTATGGTATAATTGCTTGTTAAGCAGCATATTAGTAAACTCGCCTCCACTGCTAGAATCAAGGATGAATGTGTGTTGACACAGGGGAGTGTGAATATCTGGTGTTTTTCAGGAAGCACCAAGTAGATAACTACGCCACGAGCAGAAAGATAGAAATAATTCCCAGGGATTAAATTGATGCAGCAAACTGTAGATTGGTGTCCAGTTAATCAGGGTCAAGTTGTTTCCGTTCGCGGGAGTATTATTGATATTCTATTTGATCAACAGCTTCCCGATGTTTATACCCAGTTGTTAGCGGGGGAAAATTACAGCGTGGTCATAGAGGTGATGAGTCACATTGACGATCAGACCGTGCGCGGAATTGCTTTGACACCAACATCAGGTTTAGCCCGAGGTTCTTTGGTAACCAATACGGGACATCCCCTACAGGTTCCAGTGGGAAAACGACTGCTGGGGAGAGTGTTCAATGTCTTTGGCCAGACAATTGATCGCAAACCAGAGATATCCGGGGGAGAATGGCGATCGCTTCATCAGTCCCCTGTACCCCTAATTGAGCAGTCAACAAATTCAGAAATTTTGGAAACTGGGATTAAAGCTATTGATATTCTCGCACCTTTAGAACGAGGTGGGAAGGCAGGATTATTTGGCGGTGCAGGTGTGGGTAAAACTGTCTTGATTACTGAGATGATTCACAACATAGTCAGGGAGTATCACGGAATTAGTCTGTTTTGTGGAATTGGTGAACGAAGCAGGGAAGCAGAAGAACTCTATCGAGAGATGCAAGAGGCTGGTGTATTAGAGAATACTGTCATGATTTTTGGTCAGATGAATGAACCCCCCGGGGCGAGATTTCGTGTAGGACAAGCAGCGCTGACCATGGCTGAATATTTCCGCGATGATCTTAAACAAGATGTGTTCTTATTGATTGATAATATTTTTCGGTTTATCCAAGCGGGACAAGAAGTTTCCGGTTTAATGGGGCGCATCCCCTCCCGGGTTGGTTACCAACCCACCCTAGAAACAGAACTAGCTCAATTACAAGAACGCATCGCCAACACCCCCAGCGCCGCCATTACCTCCGTACAAGCTGTATATGTTCCCGCAGATGATTTTACTGACCCCGCAGCAGTTCACACCTTTGGTCATTTATCAGCATCACTTGTGCTGTCTCGTAAACGTGCTAGTGAGGGATTTTATCCAGCAGTTGACCCCTTAAAGTCCAACTCGAAAATGCTGACACCGCCAATAGTGGGAAACCACCACTACCAGATAGCTCAAGCTGTGAGACAAACCTTAGCAAACTACGAAGACCTTAAAGATATTATCGCCATTTTAGGCATAGAAGAACTTTCAGCTAGTGATCGCCAAACAGTCAACCGCGCCAGACGACTAGAAAGATTTTTAACTCAACCTTTCTTCAGTACAGAACAGTTTACAGGGAAACAAGGCAAACTAGTCAGTTTAGAAGCTGCACTTGCAGGATGCGATCGCATTCTCAATGATGAATTTGCTGATCATCCAGAGCGCTCACTTTACATGATTGGTACAGTTGATGAATTAAGAAATAATTATTAATTATTTATTTATTAACTTGTTATCTACTCTGGCTTTGTGTACTTAGTTATTTCTTATACTATATAACAAGTATGAAAATAAAAATCCTCCTCCCTACACAGATTCTTTTAGAAGAACCAGCCACAAAAATCAACGCCGAAGCTGAAAACGGCGCTTTTGGCATACTACCAAATCATATAGACTTTGTAACTGCCCTAGTCCCCAGTATATTATCCTTTGTAACACCACAAGGACAAGAAAATTTTCTGGCTGTAGATCAAGGAATTTTAGTCAAATGTGGTAACCAAGTCCTGATATCAACTAGACAAGCCATCAGAGGTAATAATTTAGAAACATTACAACAAACAGTAGAAACAGAATTTAAAAAATTGAATGAAAAACAAAAAATGGCGCGTTCCGCCGCAGCTAAATTAGAAATTAGTTTTATGCGTGGTCTTGTAAAAGTAGGAAGTGCAAACAGTGAAGCACCCACATAAATCATTACCAAAAAAACGCCATAAATCAGACAGAGAATTTCAACAGCAGATAAAAAGCAAATTAGCCCGGAAATTGGCAGCGCAAAGACAAAAAGACGAAAGTATATGGTTTAATCTAGGCATGATCGGTCTTGTGGGATGGTCGATCACCATTCCCACATTACTTGGTATTGCCCTAGGCATTTGGATTGATAAAACATCGACTAGCCAATACTCCTGGACATTAATGATGCTATTTATAGGGCTGATACTCGGCTGTCTCAACGCCTGGTTCTGGGTACAACAGCAAAGCACAAATCAATAGAGATAGAAAAAAATTAACTAACATCATGAACAATATTTTATATTTATTCATCGCCTTACCATTGGGATTTACCTTGGGAATTTTCTATTTTGTGAGTTTATGGTTAACAGTAAGACAAATACCCACAACCCAATGGCCATTTCGCTTAATTGTCGGTAGTTTATTTGGTCGCCTCAGTATCACTATACTCGGGTTATATCTGATTATGGATGGAAACTGGCAACGAGTCCTAATTGCCCTATTAGGGTTCTTACTGTCCCGTATCATCTTCATGCATTTTTGGCAACAAAAACAGGAATCTAACTATGGAAATTAGTCCTGATAATCTAATTTTTTGGCAATGGAAATTCATCAAGATTAATGCCACCATTGCATTTACTTGGCTGGTAATGATTCTCTTAGTTGTGGTATCTTGGATGATCACCCGTAACCTAAAAGTGAAACCACCAATTTCACCTTGGCAAAACTGCCTAGAAATAATTATAGATACCATCAACCAGCAAATTAGAGAAGTTAGTCAACAAGAACCAAATCAATATTTGCCTTTTGTCGGTACTTTGTTTCTGTTTATAGCTGTCGCTAATATACTGACTATTGTCCCTGGTTATCAAGTTCCCACAGGTTCCCTCTCTACTACAGCGGCCTTAGCTCTGTCTGTCTTTGTAGCTGTGCCCTTGTTTGGGATTCTCAATCGAGGTTTATTAGGTTATCTCAGAAATTATATTCAGCCTACACCTTTAATGTTGCCTTTCAATATTATTAGCGAATTCTCCCGGACTCTGGCTTTAGCTGTGCGCTTGTTTGGTAATATTATGAGTGGTTCTATGTTAGTGGCTATTTTGCTTTCTCTTGTGCCTTTATTTTTTCCGATTATAATTAGGTTATTGGGGCTGTTAATTGGGATTATTCAAGCATATATTTTCGCAATTTTGGCTATGGTATATATTGCCTCTGCAACTCGGGCTTATAGGGGAAGGTAGGAAGTAAATTGTAATCTATTTGTCCAAAGATATAGCCTTTTTCAGGCTCATGAAGTACACACCTATTCCCTATTCCCTATTCCCTGTTCCCTGTTCCCTGTTCCCTCAAACTAAAAAAAAATGTACCTCACGAGCATGGTAAATGCTATATACACAGATAAACACAGATGAATATTGATAATATTGGTTTGATTGGTATGGTTTCTATTATTATTGCTGGCTTGACTATTGCAATTGGTTCGGTTGGTCCGGCTATTGCTGAAGGTTGGGCAGTGGCCAGGGCTTTGGGCGCAATAGCTCAACAACCAGACCAAGCTAATACTATTACTCGCACTTTATTTGTGGGTTTGGCAATTATTGAGTCTACGGCTATTTATTGTTTTGTGGTATCAATGATTTTGATTTTTGCTAATCCTTTTTGGGATTATTTTACTAGCAAATAATTCAGGGTGAGATTATCTATGCTGATTGATTGGTTTACAGTCATCGCTCAAATTATCAACTTCCTAATTTTAGTTTTTTTGCTGTGGCGGTTTTTGTACAAACCCATAACTAAAACTATGGCAGAACGCCAGCGAAAAATTACCAATCGCTGGGAAGAAGCACAATTAAAACAGGAAGAAGCAGAACAAGAAGCTCAATTATATCGCCGACAGCAACAAGAATTAAATGAACAACGTGCTACTTTAATCAATCAAGCTAGAGCCACAGCCGACGAAGAACGTCAAAAATTAATCCACCAAGCGCGCCAAGAAATTGAATCGATGCAGATAAGATGGCGGGAAGCAATTGAGCGGGATCAAGATGAATTTTTAACAAGTTTGCGCCAACAAGTACAGGAACAAACCTATGCAATTACCCGCCGTGCTTTGCAAGATTTAGCAGATGCAAGTTTAGAACAACAAGTGATCAAGGTATTTTTAAATCGTCTGCAAAAAATAGATAGAACAGAAATTCAAACACTGGTAAACCAATCATCGCCAGAAATTGTTATTTATAGCAGTTTTGATATTTCCCCACCTGAGCGAGCAAAAATTGTTAATACCTTGGAAGCCCAACAAATCAGTCAAGATAAAAATATCAAATTTACCATATCCTCAGATAACATCTGCGGTATAAAACTACAAATATCCAATTATCAAGTTTCCTGGACATTCAACGACTACCTAGAAACCCTCTCAGAAGAATTCTCCGCCATCATCAAACAAAGCACGAATTAAAATTATCCTCCTTTTCGCCACTGTGCCTCCACGTGAGACAAATCTCATGAACAAACAACAGTCCTTACAAACAGTCCTAAATAATACCTTTACAAACCTGAAACAAGTATTAGATAACCACCAACCCCAGATAAAAACTTGTGAAATTGGCATAGTTAAATCCGTATATCAAGGAATTGCCAACGTATCGGGTTTATCCAGCGTCAAAGCCGATGAACTATTACGCTTTTCGGGGGATGTATTAGGAATTGCTTTTAACTTAGATGCTACGGAAATTGGTGTTATATTATTAGGTAATAGTACACACATAGCCGCCGGACAAGAGGTACAACGCACTCACAGAGTTTTAGATGTACCTGTCGGCGAAACACTTTTGGGACGTGTACTAGATGTTACAGGCAATCCCCTGGATAATCAAGGTGAAATTAAGTATACAGAACGTCTTCCTGTGGAAAGACAAGCCGCAGCAATTATGGATCGTGCCCCCGTAACAGTACCTTTACAGACAGGTATAAAAGTGATTGATGCTTTGGTGCCTATTGGTAGGGGACAACGAGAGTTAATTGTAGGCGATCGCCAAATTGGTAAAACTGCGATCGCCACAGACACTATAATCAATCAAAAGCACAAAAATGTCATTTGCATTTACTGCGCCATTGGTAAACGAGCCTCAGCCGTAGCCAAGGTAATAGCCGACCTACGCAACCATAACGCCATGGAATATAGCATTGTCGTAGTAGCATCTGGGGAAGATCCGCCGGGATTACAATATATCACCCCCTACGCCGCCACAACAATTGCTGAGTACTTCATGGAACAAGGCCGGGATGTATTAATTGTCTACGATGATTTAACCCATCACGCCTGGGCGTATCGGGAACTCTCACTGTTATTACGCCGCCCCCCTGGGAGAGAAGCCTATCCTGGTGACATTTTCTACATTCACTCCCGACTATTAGAACGTGCTACCCACCTGCGAGAAGAACTTGGGGGTGGTTCACTCACTGCATTACCAATTGTGGAAACCCAAGCGCAGAACATTTCTGCATATATTCCCACTAACTTAATTTCTATCACCGATGGACAGATTTATTTATCTCCCGACTTGTTTCAAAAAGGTATTTTACCCGCAGTGGATGTAGGTAAGTCAGTTTCCAGAGTCGGTGGAAAAACCCAGTTACCAGCCTATAGCGCTGTAGCTGGAGATTTACGGCTGTCTTACTCACAATTTCAGGAAGTCGAGGTTTTTGCTCGCTTTGGTACACAGTTAGATGAAGAAACCCGCCACACCTTGGAACGGGGGAGACGTGTGCGAGAAATATTCAAGCAGTCCCAGTATCAACCCTTACCTGTAGAAGAACAGATTGCTGTCTTGTTAGCTGTAACTGAGGGTATTTTTGACGACATCCCACTAGATAAAATTGAGGAAGCGGCTAGAGCAGTTCGCCAAAAAGTTACAGAACAATTACCCCAAGTGAGCGATCGCATTCAAGGAGGTGAAAAGCTCAGAGATGAAGATAAAAACGCTTTGTTAAATCTAGTCCAACAGGCCATAGCTTTTTTGCACCCCCACCAGTCCGAGGAATCAGAAAATGCCCACAATTGAATCATTATTAGCTCAAATTGGTACTGTTCAAGATTTACAGTCTGTAGTCAAAACCATGAAAGCCCTCGCCGCTGTCAATATCAGACAATATCAAACAGCTGTAGAATCCTTAGCTGACTATAACCGCACCATCGAGATGGGATTACAAATTGTCCTCAAACAGCGATATTTTTGTCAACAACGGAGTATATTAGCATCTGCAACCACCAGCAAATCATCTCATAATTCTATAGCTGTAATTATATTTGGCTCAGACCAAGGCCTGTGCGGTCAATTTAATGAGCGAATAGTATCTTATGCTGTGCAACAACTCAATGAGTTACAGCCACACAGCATCAAAATTGCCGCTGTGGGAACGCAGTTAATCTACCCCTTAGAAGCATTAGAAAAAAGCATCACAGACCAATTTTCTCTACCTAATTCTCTGAGCCAAATCACTTCTATCGTGCAGGAAATGTTGCTGACCATCGAACAATGGCAAACACAGCAACAACTCCAGCAGATTATTTTGTTTTACAACAAATCTCTTTCTGGTGCATCCTATCGCCCCACGAGTTTACAGCTTTTACCTGTTGACCCCCATTGGTTGCACAATTTAGAAACCAAAGCTTGGCCTACCCCAGTATTACCAAGTTTTACCATCGATGAAAATCAATTATTTTCCGCATTAGTCCGCGAATATTTATTTATATCTTTATACCGTGCCTTTGCTGAATCTTTAGCCAGTGAAAACGCCAGTCGCCTTTCTTCAATGCAAGCTGCACAAAAGAATATCGCCGAACGGTTATCAGACCTTAATGCTGAGTATCGCCGCCAACGTCAAAGTTCTATTACTGCTGAACTCCTCGATATAGTCTCAGGTTTTGAGGCTTTAACTGGATCACAGGGGACTAAACTCTAACTGTGGTAACCATAGGCATAAAATGCCACTGAAAAACCGTGTTTATGTCTGTCCTGAGTGTGGACACACTGAAGACAGAGATTTAAACGCAGCCAAAAATATTGACCGGTGGTTTGAGAATATTTTTATTCCTGAACGGTCAGAAACGGTAAGCTTTACCGGGATTGCTTGCGGAGCGGACAAACCCCTGAGAAGTCATTCTCAGACCGCGATGAAACAAGAAGTTAACGCTAAAACTACCAGTGGGTAGTTTTGGGTAAGTTTAACCGAGCGGTTAAATAGGAAATATGACAACTTACAAAATAACCCTCAAAGTCTGCACCAAAAACGCCCACTTATCTGCTGCTTCTTCAATCATCTTCTGTGTGGGTTTACCCGTCCCATGTCCGGCTTTCGTCTCAATTCTAATTAACACTGGTGCATCACTCGCTTGACTAGCTTGCAAAGTTGCGGCAAATTTGAAACTATGAGCAGGAACAACGCGGTCATCATGGTCTGCTGTAATAATTAAAGTTGCAGGGTAAACCGTCCCTGGTTTGAGGTTATGTAGTGGCGAATAACTATATATTGTTTGAAATTCCTCTGGGTTATCTGGTGAACCATATTCACTAGTCCAAGCCCAGCCAATGGTAAATTTATGAAATCGCAACATATCCATTACCCCCACCGCTGGTAAAGCTGCACCAAACAACTCAGGACGCTGAGTCATACAAGCACCCACCAGTAACCCGCCATTACTAGCACCGGCGATCGCTAATTTCCCAGTTTGTGTATAACTGTTATCAATCAACCACTCCGCCGCCGCAATAAAATCATCAAAGGTATTTTGCTTTTTCGCCCTCATTCCCCCTTGGTGCCATTCTTCGCCATACTCCCCACCACCGCGTATATTTGGCAGAGCATAAACACCACCCATCTCCATCCATACCAATATGCTCACAGAAAAATCAGGAGTCATTGAGACATTAAAACCGCCGTAAGCGTAGAGGTAAGTGGGATTATTACCATCTAATTTAATGTCTTTTTTATGAGTAATAAACATTGGTACTGTAGTACCATCCTTACTACTGTAGAATACTTGTTTAGTTTCATAATCCTCTGGATGAAAATCCATTTGTGGCTGACGGAAAACCTCACTTTTACCCGTCGCCATGTTGTAGCGATAAATCGTTTCTGGTACAGTGAAGCTGGTAAAACTATAAAAAGTTTCAGTATCATTGCGCTTGCCACTAAAAGCACCTGCTGAACCAACTCCAGGTAATTCTACCTCACGCACTAATGTGCCATTCAGATCAAAAATTTTAATTTGAGTACGTGCATCTTGGAGGTAGTGAACAACAAATTGATTATTGATAATTTTCGCACTTTCCAAAGTTGCGGCAGATTCAGGGATAATTTCTTGCCAACTTTCTTGAGCAGGGTTTTCGGTATCAATAGCAATTAATCTGCCCCGTGGAGCCTTGAAATCTGTACGAAAATAAAAGACGCTCTCATCATTTTCAATAAAACTATAATTAGCTTCAAACTGGTTAATTAGTTCTACAACTTCGGCATGGGTGTTATTTAAATCCTTGTAGAAAACTAAATTTCTCACATCAGTTCCCACCCAAACATAAATAATTAAATAATTGCCATCTTCAGTTACTTCAGCACTAAAACCCCATTCCTTTTGGTCGTCACGATGGTAAATTAACACATCTTCAGATTGGGTAGTACCTAGTTGATGATAATAAAGCTTTTCATAATAATTCACATCTTCTAATTTAGTTTTTGCATTTGGTTCATCGTAACAACAGTAGAAAAAACCTTGGTTATCCTTTGTCCAGGAAGCACCAGAAAATTTAATCCACTTCAGATGATCTGGGAGGGTTTCGCCTGTTTCCACATCACAAACTTTCCACTCTTGCCAATCTGAACCAGATATAGATATACCATAAGCTACAAGTTGACCATTCTCACTAATGGCTAATCTTGAAAGGGCAATAGTACCATCGCTTGAGAGTTTGTTAGGGTCCAGTAAAACTCTAGGTTCACCATCAAGGCTTTTTAGGGTGTAGAGGACGCTTTGATTTTGCAGTCCATCGTTTCTGACATAAAAGTAGTTATTACCTTTTTTACATGGTGTACCATACTTTTCATAATCCCAAAGTTTAGTCAGGCGTTGTTTAATTTTCTCCCTAGCAGGAATTTCTCTTAAGTAATTAAAAGTAACTTGATTTTCAGCCGCAATCCATCTGCGGGTTTCTGCTGAGTCCGGTTCTTCTAACCAACGGTAAGGATCTGTAACTAAAGTCCCATGGTAGTTATCAACTTGATCACTTTTGTTGCTGATTGGGTAAGACATAAGCAATCAAAACTTAAAAAAAATGGTAAATTTATATAAAACATAAAACGAAAGTTATCAGATATCCTCTTCCTAAGCCGCTACACCCCTAAGGGTTAGTAGGAGAGGATATTAACAAAAGATCCCAAATCAGCTAAACCGCCGTCCCTAAAATCTATTTCACTCAGAGTGCTAATCTCTAAAATTTTGTCTTGTGGACAGGTTTTATCTGGAACTAAATCAGCGGGAATATTTAACTCGGCTAACCCTACCTGATGATTCTGGTCAATATCACTCATATCTGTGTTTTCTTGAGCATCCCCCAATAACACCGGGGTACAAGCACTATTTTCTGTGTCCTTTTGACAGTTATCCGAGAGTTCAGTTAAGCTGGTTATGATGTCTGTAAGCTTTATAATACCAGGATTATTAGCACAATCATCTGTATTGGAGTCTAATTTATCCTCTGCTGTGGGTTGTTCTACATATACAAGCTGGTGAAAGTCCTCAGACTGTAATAACTCCAGTTGTTCCAAGTTCAACAGGGCTATTAATTGCTCACTAGTTGCAATCTCGGTTTCTCTACCTTGGAGAACTAGTTCTTGGGCTTGTTTGATTTCGGTAACGACAATTTTGGCTAGGGTGAGATAGCTATTGTCAGGGTTAGCGATCGCATTCGCCGCTGCTTGACATAATCTACACCAGTGAGGAAAATTTTGCCTCCGGCCAATTTCTACCAACTGCTGACAACATTGCTGGAGATGTAGCCGAGATTCGGGTGTTTTGTTTTTCTTAAACAGTTGCAACATTTCCCGCACTTTTTGTAACACCTGCGGGTGAAATTCATCCCCATAGTCCTTAGCTACCGTGCCTAAGAACGAATGTTGTTTTGAAAATCCTCCAGACGGGGGTGATTGTTTGGATGTAGTTTCGCTGTATTCTTGCACATAAGGAATATCCACCCACGCTATCACCTCAGTCAGTCGGCTGACAATATCCTCCGCGGTTATTTCTACTTCTGTTCGAGTGTTTTCCTTTGCCAGTCTAGTACTGTTTTGTTTGAGAAGCAATTCCAGATGCTCATACAGCCCTTGAAATTCCGCAGCACTTTCTGATACCCGAGTATTAAGCGTCTCTTCTGATAGAGCCTGGGAACTACCACATAAATCTTCTAATAGTACCTTTAAGGTATTACATACATTGAGAAATAAAGATGTTAACTTCTCGTCAACCTGAACCGGATGTTCTTGAAGAACTTTAAAACAATCTTCTAGACGGTGGGATGTATGTTCAATGCTAATTAGCCCTAGCATACCCGCCCTTCCTGTGAGCCAATGAGCCGCCTGGGAAATTTCGTTGACCATTTCCGGGTTATTCAAGGTATTTTGGATATCGACTAACCCCTGCTCAATTGTATTCACATGGTCTCTAGCTTCTTCTATGAAGTAACCTAAAACTGGCTGTTGTTCCCGCAGCATAATAAAAGTTCTGAGTGCTGATTGGTTTTTGCTGATTTAGTTGGATTCTAGGATTACCACTAGGATGTTTGGTGAAACTACCCGGCGTTTTACCCAATTTCATCCTACCTAGCTTTAAGGCCCAGAGAGTAAATAAGTTCAGTGGAGACGCGATTCATCCCGTCTATTATACACAGCGAGGCAAATCCAATCCCCTTGGACTTGGGCGATGGCACCCCCAGGAAATGGATCTGTTTGTGAACGGTTTGGTGCTATAATTAACGCTGTTAATTTTTCAATGTGTTCAAAACTCGGAGGCTCACTGAGAATATTTTGTAATATTTGTCTCATTACGCGACGTTGCAGCGCTAATGGTGCTTTCTGTAATACCCGCCGATTCAACCTTAAATCAGTCCAATTTCCTTCATTACTGCTGCTGTGCGCATCTGGTCTCCCTATAGCTTCTTCCCTTAACTTGTCAGCTGCTTGCTCTAAGTATTCCACTTCCCCTTGTAATAGTTCTGCTGTTTGGGCTAAGGCGAATTCTACTTTGGGATTGAAATTTGCTTGTAAATATGGGATTAATTCTTGGCGAATGCGGTTGCGGGCATATTTGACATCTTGATTAGTGATATCTTCCCAGACTGGGAGATGAAAGTCTTGACAAAATTTCTCTGTTTGTTGGCGAGTAATTTCTAAAAGCGGACGAATTAGTAAAACATCTGCTGTGAGTGGTCTTTGCCAAGTAAGTGCTTGTAACCCATCAGCACCTGTGCCGCGAATTAAGTTGTAAAGCAGAGTTTCTGCGCGATCGCTGGCGGTGTGTCCTGTAACAATATACTGGTAACTATTTCCTTGGGCGATGGCAGTTAAAGCTTGATACCGCCAATTACGAGCCGCCGCTTCACTCTTTAAAGGTTCCCTAGCTGTTGCTAAATAAAAGCATATACCCCAACTTCTAGCTAATTTTTCCACATGATGGGCATTAGCTTCAGAATCGCTACGCCAGCGATGATCACAGTGGGCGATCCCTAAATCCCATTCACCCTTGGGTTGTAAATCTGACAGTAACTTGATTAAACACAGAGAATCTTGCCCACCAGAAACCGCTACTAATAGCCTCTGATGACGCTCAAATAAGTGGCGCGAGCGAATCGTACGATGTATTTTTGCGTGTAGGGCAGTCCATACCATTTGATCTTCTGTTTTACCTCCTCCCTTAGCGGGAGGAGTTAGGGGATAATTAAAAAAACCAACCGTAAGAATGCAAACCTTTACCTAAAAGATTCACACCCAAATAGCAAATCCAGACGACCACAAAACCACTGGCGGCTAAAATGGCCGGGCGACGACCTTGCCAACCGCGAGTAATGCGGGCGTGGAGATAGGCCGCAAAAACTAACCAGGTAATTAACGCCCAGGTTTCTTTGGGATCCCAACTCCAGTAAGACCCCCAAGCTTCGTTAGCCCACACCGCACCGGCAATAATACCAATCGTAATCAGAGGAAATCCTAGTCCAATGACGCGATAGCTCATATTGTCTAAGGTTTCAGCTAGGCTCAGGCGCTGTGGTGATAGTAGTTCCCCAGCAGTTACTACCTTGGCAGACTCAGTAACCGTGACTAAATTTAAAACCGCCGTATGACCGTTACCATTGTTGTTATTTTCAAAGGGAGCAAAGCCATTACTTTCTACCGGCGGTGTCCCCGCTTGGGAAGTTAGCTCCCCTGCTTTATGCAAGCGGTAGCCGTTACTGCGATAACCGCCATTACCTACAGAACTGCCTTGTAGTTGAATATTTTCACCGCGAGTCACTATGAGAAAGGCGATCGCTAGTAGTGATCCTACCATCAAAGCGGCATAACTCAACATCATTACACTGACGTGCATCATCAGCCAGTTGGACTTGAGAGCAGGTACTAAAGGTTCTGCTGATTGCATTTCTGATGGTAAGGTGAGAGCAGCAAAAGCAGTAATCCCCATTGCTACCGGGGCAGTAACAACTCCTACTAAGCGGCTGTGACTAGTGTTCTCCGCAAACAGATGCACTGCGGTAATACCCCACACCAAGAAAAATAGCGATTCATACAAATTACTGAGGGGAAAATACCCCGCTTCTATCCATCGCGCCCCTAGCAGGGTGGCTATACACAAATTGGCGATCGCCATACCCCCAGTCCCCAAAGTAGCAAGTGCGGGCAGATTGGGAAAGGCAGCACCTCCCCAATACACCAGCATTGTGAGAAATAATACAGCAAAACTGGCATTGTCCAACCAGTTCTGGAGTTCAACCAGATTCATAAAGTGTTCTCCCCAGTTGATTCCTTAAAATAATCATTCTGACTGTTCTGATCCTATCGGCTTAGGAGACTCATTGGACATGCTTTTTAGTCCCCCTTGGTGCATTAAACCCTTGCTACCCATACTGCCAGCAAATCACCCTTGAGACTACCTAGCCGGTACCTTTTGTCTCACCTTTTTTCAGTATTATAAAAATTTCATAGCGCATACTGCGATCATCGCTGACAGCAGATGTTACGCCAATTGATTGTGTGGCATCTAGAAAACTTTGTTGCTGAGGAAATACAGTGTTTAATGTGAAGTTTTGTACACTCCTTTCCATATCCAAGAAAAATCTTCCATTGGGATGGAGTTGTACAGGAACCGTTTCTTGAAATGTCGCACTACTAGCTAGTGTTTGATCAGGTTTAGGCATAATTTTATCTGTGATGGGAGCCCCCACTACCAAAAAAGCAATATCGTCATCTAACCAACCATGGGTAGCAGTTAACGTATTAAAGGGTGTAATCCAGTTAATAACCGGTTTACCTGCAACTGTACTCGGTTGAATCTGGAACTGATATTGGTTTTGCATCACCTCATCCAGCTTCTTCAAAGATGCTTCAGCTGACTTACGCAGGCTTTTCCCGTTAGAGGCATCTCTTGCTTGTACCATGAGTAACAACCCAGCTCGGAAATCCTGAGAATAATCTTCATTTGAGCTATTGGGAATCACCGAAACAGAAAACTCACCTCGCATCCAACTGAGAAAATCTTTATCTAAATCTAATCCGGTAAGTGACTTGACACCACCTCGCAATTGTTCCGGTGATATGGGCGCAAGAGGGTTTTTTTGTGATGTTAAAACGTAGTCTGCCCACAAACTTTGTAAGTTTCTGTGAGACAGCATCATTAATGTGTCCGCAGGTAACCGGTTTTGCATGGTTTCGGCGGTCTTCTCCACTTTTAGCACACGCTGACTCTGAGAATTTCGCCACGAAATACCCCTGATCCTTATTCCTGCAGGTTCCAAAGTCAGAGACCCGGCTAAACCTTGGTTATTTTGCAGTTGAGTTAAAACTTGAGCAGGTAAAGGACTGTTGGGAGCAACAGCAGCTAGTTTGGCGGCTATTGGTACATTCAGATAAAACTGAGCAAAGGGGTGATGATCAGAAATTTTCCGCAAATTATCCCTAAAACCCTCTACTGTTGCTAGGGATGCTTTACCTTGATATGTATCAATGGCTCGTTCTGTGGCTTGGGGATCATCAGTGAGCACTAGAAACCTTTGATCTACTAATGCGGCTGAAAGCTTTTCCCCTGATTGACTATCAGTTTGTCTAATGGTAATTCCTTGATAAGTATGCTCAGTCCATTTACCTTGTTTCAGGGTTTTGGGTTCTGCCAAGATGCTGTTGGCTGCTTCTAGGTTTTTGACCGGTAATACCATCACCATGGACTGCAGCGCTATAGCACCATCGCCATGCTTGTTTAAAGGTTTGATCCCTGGTTGAATTTTTGGGGGCGAGAGAATTGCTAGGGTGACTTGATCGCCTACCCAAGGGGCGATGTCTTTCTGGAACTCATAACCATTCTCACTCAAAAAGCGATCGCGCAACTGCACTAAATTTTTAGTGATTTCTGCTTGGGTTTCTTTTGTTCCCAACTCCTGTAATTGTTGCCATTGTTTGGGATCTGTGGTTAAAGAAACCGTAAACAGGGCATCTTGAGGGATAATATTTACACCCACTGGCAAGCCTCTAGAAGATGTTTGCCTCTGGCTTAAAAACCAGTATGCTGCACCTCCCACACCAATTAAGAATCCAGCAGCCAATAGTGTCAGCAGCACAGATGGTTTCTTAGTATGATTTTTAATCACAGATACAATAGGCAGCGTCATCGAAACCTATACCTCATCCTTTGCTAAATTGAGTAGAGTTTGTGAAATTATAGACAAATCTACAAAGTCACTTTACCAGGGGTAAACCTGATTGGAGTTACTCCTAACCCCTCTATCCCGTCTGCAAAAGCGTTCAGGACTGCTTTTCTTAATATGTTGTACGCCCCATTTA
>NZ_JANQDF010000169.1:0-9069 GCF_029891675.1 Anabaenopsis tanganyikae CS-531 | reverse complement strand
TAAAGAATTACATCGAGTCTGGAAGCGTTGGCTTGCTGCTTATCGTTATTACTTCAATCAATGTATCAGTTATCTTCACAATAATTATGATACTCAAGTCAGACTAATTATTGATCAGAAAACTAGCACAGAAAAAGAAGTGAAGATATCTGCTGAGGAGTTAGATAAAATAGCTCAAAAAATAGATGTACCAGAATGGGTGAAAACATTACCAGGGCATCAACGTCAAGAAACGTGTTTTGAGGCATTTGATGCCTTTAAACAAGCTCGCAGTCAAGGCGGTAGTGCGAAATTTAAAAGCTGTAAAGCCACAAGCCAAACTATCCAATTCAAGGTTGGTAATTTCAAAAATGGTACTTGGTATCCGCGAACCTGTGGTAACTGCGGTCATGTTCACCATAAATTAGGTGGAAACAAAATTTTTAAATGCCCACATTGCGGAATTCAGGTCTATCGTGATGTGAATGGCGCACGCAATATTTTATTGCGTGCTTTGCAAGCAACTAACTGCCTTTAACGTGACGCATGATTCTATCGTGCTTTCTGAGGAGTCAGAATTGACGGATGCCGTAGTTAATCTAGTTTAATCGCTTTGATTAGCTTAAAAGTTGCACTCAGAATTTATTCTGTTGGATTTCTAAAGGTTTGCAGTTACCCCCACACGCACGGTAAACCCTGGACTATAAATACGGTTGACTTTTTCGTATTGCTCACCCAGGAGGTTTTCTAAATATATGGTCATGGCTGTATTATTGGTGAGGGGAATTTTGCTACTCAGGTCTAAGTTGAGGAAGGATGGGCTAAAGTCTGTAGGTGTTTGTCCCGCTTGAGTATTAGTAAATAAGGCTCGCCGCATTCCACTATTATAGGTAAGATACAAATTCCCTTCCCAGCCGGAATTGCGGTAGCTAATACCACTTTGGGCGACGGAATAAGGTATCAGACCTAATTGTAAACCTGCTTGTGTTCCGGTTTTGATTTCGGCATCTGTATAGGTATAGTTAACAAAACTCGACCACCGGGGAGAAATTTGTAATCTCAAGGCGGCTTCTAGTCCGTTGGTGTCTACTAACCCTACATTCTCCCATTTGCCGGCGACAATTGCTAACCGATTGTCTAAACTACTGCCAAAATAGGTAAATTGTCCTACTAAGTTATCTGTGAGTCTCACATCTGTTCCCATGGTCCAAGATGAGCCGGTTTCTGGTTTTAAGTCAGCGTTGGACTCCCACCCATGGACTGTATCATATAGATATAGTTGATCTAATCCTGGGTTGCGCTGTCCCCCGGCCCAACTCCCTCGCAGGGTGACTGCGGGTGTGAGGCTATAACGTAAGCCACCACTAGGGTTTAAGTAACTGCCAAATTCTCCATCAAAGCTCTGTCTTAGTCCTAAGTCTACCTGAAAATCTTCACTAACATTGAGGGTATTTACGGCAAATAAGGCTGTATTTAAGACGCTTCTATTTTCAACTTCGTTGAATCTCACTCTGTCAGGTCTGGTACTGAAGGTTTCACCGTTTAATTGAGAGTTTCGTAAGTCTAATCCCCAGCGCAGTTTGTTATTGGCTGTTAATTGCCAATCATGATCTACTCTGGCGGTAATTTTTTGGCTATCTAACACCCCCAGGCGGTTATATACTGTGCCGGTAAAGAATGTGGGGCCATAGGTGCTAAAATAATCTTGATTATATCCTATGGTGGTGGTTAAGTTGGAGCTTTCGCCTTTACCTAGGCGGGTTTGCCAAGATAAGCCTACATTTAAACCGTCATGGTCTAATCTATCTCTTTGCAGCAGGGGGGGAAACCCAAAGTAAACTAAGCCTCGGCGACTGCTAAGTTTTTTAATGTCTAAATTTAAGGAGTTTTGAGGATCTAAGTCTAAAGCAATGCTACCAAAGTAGGTACTGGTGGCTGTGTCTGCATTGGAGAGTAACCCTTGAGCGTCACGGTTAGCAGCACCTTCGGGGACTGAGTAACGGTTGTCGATGAAAAATCTTTCAAAGCTGAAGTTATATCTCACATCATCTACCCCAGCGCTGTAGGTGACCTGTTGATTATTCAGGTTTAATGAGCCAAATTGTACACTACTATTTAGTTTGGGGGTATCATAGCCTTCTTTGGTAATAATATTCACTACTCCCCCAAAGGCTGAGGAACCATATAAAGCTGAGGTGACACCGCTGGATAGTTCTACCCGCTCGATCGCTTCTACGGGAATACTATTTAGGTCTGTTCCACCATGATAGGTGCTAATATCATTATTAATTGGTCTGCCATTGATGAGAAATACAGACTGGTTAATTGATGCTCCTCGGTAGTATGTCCCTGTGTGAATATCAGCACCATGACCAACGTCATTGATGGCAAAACCAGGCATTCTTTTTAAAACATCGGCGACGCTGCTCGCATTTTGTCTTTTAATTTCTTCCTGGTCTATGACATACACCGGTGTGGAACCGGAAAAATTATCTGGTTGTCCTAATACTTCTAGCAGAATATCTACATCTTCGTTATTTTCGTCTGTGGTAGCTTCTTCTGGCTCGGTTTCTAAGGTAAATTCAATGGGTAGGGACTGTTGAGTTAATAATTCACCAGGGGTAACTGGTAACTCAAGATTTAAATAATAATTTTTATCAAGAACTAACTCTGTTTGTTGACTTGGGTTAGCAACACTAGGTAAGCTGATACATAAGCTCTGGACTACAACAGATAACACCACACAATATCTATATCTATTCACTTGGTTTTGGGAACATTTCATCAAAATACTATGTGGTATTGTCGTTGCTGTAGTTAAATCATGTCAAAAGACAGTCTGTCATAGTTTAAAACTTAGGTGTACTAAATTAGGGTTTCTGGGTGGCGATCGCTAGTTTTACTCCTTTTACCCGCCGCACCTGATCCATAATTGCAATTACTTGACCATGTTCTACCTTTTGATCAGCATTAATAATTACCATAGGTTCTGATTTCCCCTCTACCAAAGTACCGATCCGTTCCCCCAGGGAATTGAGGGGAACTGGTTGACGGTCTAAGCTCACCACCCCTTGACTATCAATGCTGATGGTAATGGTCAAGGGGGCTGATTGTTGATTAGCTGTGGCTGCCTGTGGTAAGTTGACTGGTAGGCTTTGTGATCTAGTTAAAAACAGAGTTGACATAATAAAGAATGTCAAAATAGCAAAGATGACATCAATCATAGGGACGATGTTAATCTGTGCGGGTAAATCGGGTTCATCTTGTAGGCGCATAGTCTTTTTCTCCTGGTTGATGGCGACGGCGATACAGCAGTTCTAGTTGTCCGCCATATTCCTGGAATAGGGCTATTTGACGCTGATAAAGTCCGCGGAAGGTGTTGGCGAAAAACAGGGTAAAGATGGCAACTATTAACCCTGTAGCGGTAGATACCAAGGCTTCACTAATACCGGAGGTAACCCCTATGGTTTGTGTACCCCCCACATTACCAATATTCAAGGAAGCAAAGGAAGTAATTAAACCCAAGACAGTACCCAGGAGTCCTAGGAGGGGGGCGAGGTTGATAATGGTGTCAAAAATGTTCTGAAAGCGTTTAAGTCCAGGTATTTCTGCTTGGGCTTCACTTTCCAAGGCCAAGCGAAATTCTTCTGGGGTGGCTTCCTCTAATTCTAAAGCTGCTAGGAAAATCCGGGATAGGGGTAAATTGGCATTGTTTCTGAGTATACCTATGGCAGTAACTAGGTTATCTCTGCGATAGAGTTGTAATACTTCTTGAATGATCCGGTTTTGTCTTCGGTTGATTTGCAGCCAAAACTTAATCCGTTCAATAATTAGCGCCACCGCTAATACAGAAAAGCCCAATAGTGGCCACATGACGATACCACCGGCGCTAAACAGATTATTGATTGCCATGGAACTCATTGTTAAACAACAAACACATAAACTAGAAGTATCCTGATATAATTGCAAGTTATTGTCAAGATAATTAGTAAACCTAAGATAGAATGATAATTATTATCACTAGGTTCTATCTATTTATTAATGGTCAATCCTCCATCACCTCCTAAAATTGACTTAGCTGTTATTGGTGCTGGTCTTCATGCTTTAACATTGGTAACCCATCTACTGCAAAAACGCCAAACTATGGGCGATCGCTTTTTGGTATTTGACCCATGGCGACAACAGTTCGCCGTTTTAGATATACCATACCTGGGATAGCGAAGCGCTGCTGCGAGCAGATCGCCGGCGGTACATCAACCTTTCGCCTTGGGGAATTGTGCCGAGTCCCGCTCCCATGCGCTATTCCTTCATGGCGGGGGATTTTGGTTACTGGCGGTGCTAAAATTCAGATACCTAATATTGACTTGCGTCGGACTGTCTATTATGCTATTCTTAAAGTAGATAAATATTGATAAGTTTATCAAGCCAAAAAAATAAAGGCTAATTGGTTAATGTAATCGCATCATGGCAGTGGTTACGATTGTGACTACTAAAAGATCCAAACCTGCCATCTCCTTTAACCAGAGAGCCGAAATATTTACGAGTTTTCCATTCAATTGATATATCCCGGACTTCTTGGCGAAGTCCGGGGTTTTTTTTGTCCAATTGAGCAACCTGTAACGATAGGGGTGTAGTGCTGCTACTTGATATATAATAAGGTGATATCAAGATCAAGTATTGAATTGAGACTATTGCCGACGCGAAAACCAAGCAATGATGGTGGTAGTATTTTTCAGAAACTTAATTGGAACACAATCGCGTCTGGCTAAGGCGTGAAAGTCTACACCAGGGATAACTGCTCCCATGCTCCCGTTGAAGTAAAAAGTAAAGTCTAGTTTTATCTAGGTTTTATATAGCAGGAAATCTTGGGGGAAAAATTAAGTAAGTCCCCCCTAAACCTTCTACAATGGTGCGTGTATTAGCAACCATTAATTTTTGATAATTATCGGCTTCGCCACCTGGTTCACCCAGTCCATAAGTATATAATTGCCTTTGAGATACTCTGACATTAGCCGGGGTAGGTACAGATGCGATAAACTGCTGGTTAATAGTGGTATCGGGAAAAATTGTTGGTACTTGGGCCTGTTGAATGGTTGTCACCCAAGTTTTTACTTGTGCATCGGTGGGATTTACTATACTACTAATATTCTCTAAACCCTTTACCAAAGGGATTTTATAGGCTGTAGTGTAATAATTCATCACATTACTAGTAGCGAGTAACTTCCGCTTGTCTTTGGGGATAGTATCTATCCTGGACTTAATCCAAGTATCGAGTTGAGTAAGTTCATTTTGAATTAATCTGGCGTTATCACTGTAAAATGTGGTATAATCTGGGTTAATAATTTTAAGATTGTGGCTAATTATCTCCACCATTCTGATAGTATTCTTAACATCGTGCCAAACATGAGGATTAGCTAATCTCTCGCCAGATGCGAGAAATTGCTGGGGTTGGGGAACTGCTAGTTCATTTACAGCTACTTTGGGGGTAGAAGTTTTACCTTCTGCAAGTGTTTTGAGCAGTTCTGATTTAAAGTTGTAACCGGTGTGGAAAACTAAGTCAGCTTGGGCGATCGCTTCCCGGTGTCCCGATCTGGGTTGATAGAAATAAGAGTCGTTATCAGGGGAACCCAAGCAGGTGAGGTTAATTGTATTTTGCGCCACCTGTCTAGTTAAATCACAAAGTATGGTGGTAGTAGCGACAACCCGGGGAAGATTTTCTTGTATTTTAGTGCTTGGCTGAGTAAATGAGGTGGTTACTCTTTGATTTGCGCATCCCAGAAAGCCGATTGTTAAAACTACTAAGATACCAGGTAATAAATTATTTGATAAATGATTTGATAGTAGTTTTTTAACCATCATCGATTCCCCAGTGGATGTGTAAAAACTATAAAAAGCGGACTAATAGCCCACCCCATAACATTGATAACATGAATTAGTAATTTAAATGTGCTCAAAAATCCACAGATGGTAACTTTCCTTGGAGTATTTCCAATTTAGACTGAACACAAGTGGCGCAGTTACAACCGAGTTGATCCATAATGGGATTAGATGTTTTACTGACATGAAGGGTTGAGAATCCCCCCCATGGCTGAGACTGTACGGAGGTCATCTGTGTAGTAAATGCAGGTGCTGGGTTGCCTAGCAGGAGTATAGATGCTAGAAATACCGGAGATGCTAGTAAAATCATTTTGGCTATATTCATGATTGATACCCAAATAATATTGCTCATCCAGAATAACCAATAAATTATCTAGCTTCAACCTGAATGATTATAAAGGGAACAGGGAACGGGGAACAGGGAACGGGGAACACATATTAGAGGATGTTTTAAAAGTTCTGATTAATGTATCAGATATTGTTTGACCCCACCTTCCTCTTTAACTACCTTTAACTAGCGCCGAATCCCTGACCCCGTGACACCTTAGACCAAACCAGTAACTCCCCTTGATCTCCACCTGCTGCTAAAAACTTACCCTGGGGATGCCAAGCTAGAGTAGAAAACCCTCGAGCAACACCGGTGAGTACTTGGGTAACTTGTTTGGCTTTTTTCCACAAACACAACCAACCATCACTAGCAGCGGAAGCTAGGAGGAAACTTTGAGGCGCAAAGGCGATCGCGGTGATCATATCCACATGATTAGTTAAAATCCGTGCTTCCCAGCCCAAATTTTCATCCTCTAGCTTTTCCCAAACTACGATACCCTCTACACTAGAAGATGCCAAAATTGGCGCACCCAGTTTGTTAGTGACTTGTGACCATGCTAGATGTCTAATTTTACCAGGAAATCCCCGCATAATCCAGGGGTCGGGATTACCCCACTCTAAAACAGTGATACTGCGATCCATATTCCCAGAGGCTAGGAATTTACCATCGGGTGACCAAGCCATGGCTATACTGACAGTGGATATATCTAAAATATATGGTTCCTGCTCCCAGTTTTGGCTATCCCAAATCTTTACACCTTTATACCCAGAAATTGCTAGGTATTCCCCATCACTACGCCAATCAATGGCCAATACTGAGGAGTTATCAAAATTCAGGGTAACAACTACCTCCCTATTGTCCGCATCCCAGACTTGGACACAACGCCCTAAACTAAAGGCTAGTTGATTACCGGAGGGACTCCACCCCAGCTTATCTACCCATGCGGGGGCATTTTCTAAGGTAGTAATTAATTCCGTACCTTGCCAAATTTTTACCTGTCCATTTTGTCCCCCCACAGCTAAAAACTGACCATCTGGAGAAAAAGCTACACAGTCTATTGATGTACTTCCCCCCGTTTGTAAGGTGGTGAGCTGGTTATCATTCACTAGGACAACTTCACCAGCTGCGGAGGTAGCAACTAGGACTTTACCATGGGGAGACCAGGCGATCGCAGTCACATAGTCGGAAAGAGTCGCGGAATAGTGTTCTTCAAATTCCTTAGATTTACTAGCTGTAGGGTTCATAACTCAAAGGGGAATGGGGAAATGGGGAATAAGAAATCATCCTACTCCCTTGTAGCTTAGTCTGTACCTAGTTTAAACAAAACAAGCCAGAAAATCCTGCTTAAGTTTGGCTCCATCAAGATTACGACCAATGAAAACCAACTCATTTTTGCGAGTTTCATCTGGTTTCCAAGGGCGATCGGGTCTACCATCTAAGATCATATGCACACCTTGGAACACATAGCGATTATCTTCCCCTGCAATATTTAAAATCCCTTTCATGCGGAAAATATCCTGTCCTTGGGTACGCAATAACTCAGACAACCAAGCGTTTAGTTTTTCTCCATCTAACTCTCCTGCTTCCACCAATGCTACAGAATAAACTTGGTCATCATGTTGGTGAGCATCTTCACCCAAGAAATCCGGGTCAATTTCCAACGCCCTCTCTAAATCAAAAGCCTTCACACCCAATAAAGCGTTCATCTCTAGTTGGGCGTTTTGGGTACGGTAGATTTTTGCCATTGCATTCATCCCCCGAATGCGCTGTTCTAATTCATCTAACTGTTCTGGGGTGACTAAATCAGTTTTATTTAGGAGAATCACATCAGCAAAAGCAATCTGTTCTTGGGCTTCGTCAGCATCCCAATGTTGCCAAATATGCTTCCCATCCACAACAGTTACCACTGCATCTAAAGACAGTAAGCTTTGCATATCTTCATCGACAAAAAATGTTTGAATTACCGGCGCTGGGTCAGCTAAACCGGTGGTTTCAATCACTAAATGGTCGAACTTATCGCGCCGCTTCATTAAGTTACCGATAATCCGAATTAAGTCCCCACGCACTGTACAGCAAATACAGCCATTATTCATCTCAAAAATTTCTTCATCTGCATCAATAATCAGTTGATTATCAATACCTACTTCCCCAAATTCATTGACAATTACAGCTACTTTTTTTCCGTGTTCGTAGGTGAGGATATGGTTGAGAAGAGTGGTTTTTCCCGAACCCAGATAACCTGTGAGTACAGTTACAGGTACGGTATTCGTGATTTCTTCAGTTAACATTGTCTAAATGCCTTTTTGTCATAGGTTAGATAATCATTACCACCCATGATAATTCTTTTTATATCTTTGTGGTGGATTCACTGTAAGAGGATGTTTAAAGTTTATATGATGATACTTTAACTATGGTTTTTTTACTAACCCATCAGTCCTAGGACATATATAGATGTTAATCCTGATGCAGTCTACAATACTTTTGGTGTTGATCAGGAAAGTTGAGAAAATCAGTTATCTCACAGTCAGCAATTTTATGGGTGTAGTAAGAAGTCTTGTGTGGCGGTGAAAACAATGTCTGGGTGTTCTTCATGTAATCCCAGAGAACCGGGAATAACTACGCTTCTTACTCCTGGTAGTGCTGCTACGGCGTTCATTTCTTGTCGGGACTTGGGGGGACTAGATTCACCAATTACCACCATCAGGGGTATGGACAAGTTGCGTACAAGTGTGAGTTGACATACTCACCGACCTTGAAGGTCGGTGATTCTTGACAGTTCACAGTAACTCGCTGCCGAAACAGTCTTACAGTCACTCCCTGTCCATTTTAGGTCGTGCCGATGCCCCATGCCGACCATTTCTATGTTCTTAGCAGCATTCTCATCT